>JBMOHI010000328.1:0-3317 GCA_049317925.1 Terrimicrobiaceae bacterium | reverse complement strand
AACTTTTTCGCTTTGCGAAACGCGGAAGTTGAGAGTTGAGCGTTGAGAGTTGAGAGTTTGTTCTCCTCCTCCACGATCTGGCGGATGTTTTCCAGAAACCACGGGTCGATGGCGGAGAGTTCGTGAATGCGATCCGTGGTGAGTCCGGCCTGCAAGGCATAGCGGACATAGAAGAGCCGTTCGTGGCCGGGGATGCGGAGCTTTTGCTCGATGAGGGCGAGGTCCGGCGAGCCGTCGGCCTGCACGGGCGGTTTGTCCTTGCCGTCGGCTCCGAGCCCGAAGCGGCCGGTCTCGAGCGAACGCAGGGCCTTCTGCAGAGATTCCTTGAACGTGCGTCCAATGGCCATGGCCTCGCCCACGCTTTTCATCTGGGTGGTGAGGGTGGCGTCGGCCAGGGGGAATTTCTCGAAAGTGAAACGCGGGATCTTGGTGACGACGTAGTCGATGGACGGCTCGAAACAGGCGGAGGTCTCGCGGGTAATGTCGTTTTTGAGTTCGTCCAGCGTGTAACCGACCGCGAGTTTGGCCGCGATTTTTGCGATGGGGAATCCTGTGGCCTTCGAGGCGAGGGCGGAACTGCGCGAAACGCGCGGGTTCATCTCGATCACGATCATGCGGCCGGTCTTGGGATGGACGGCGAACTGGATGTTCGATCCGCCGGTCTCGACGCCGATGGCGCGAATGACGGCAAAGCTGGCGTCGCGCATGGCCTGGTATTCCTTGTCGCTCAGCGTTTGGGCGGGAGCGACCGTGATGGAGTCGCCGGTGTGCACGCCCATGGGATCGAGGTTTTCGATCGAGCAAATGACGACGCAGTTGTCCGCGCGATCGCGGATGACTTCCATTTCATACTCTTTCCAACCGAGCAAGGATTCCTCGATGAGAACCTCGGTCGTGGGAGAGAGGTCGAGGCCGCGGCGGACGATTTCCTCCAGTTCCTCCTTGTTGTAGGCAATGCCGCCGCCCGCGCCACCGAGAGTGAAGGCGGGACGGATGATCAGCGGGAAGGCGCCAATTTCCGCGGCGACTTCCCGCGCTTCGTCCAGGCTGTGGGCCACGCCGGAGTGGGCACAATCGAGGCCGATTTCCAGCATGATGTTCTTGAAAAGCAGGCGGTCCTCCCCGCGGCGGATGGCCTCGGCGTTGGCTCCGATGAGGCGGGCGCCGTGGCGTTCGAGGGCGCCGTTTTCCACCAGCGCCATGGCGGCATTGAGGGCCGTTTGTCCGCCCAGGGTGGGCAGGACCGAATCGGGTTTTTCCCGCTCGAGGATTTTTTCGATGGCCTCGGGTGTGATCGGCTCGATGTAGGTGCGATCGGCGAACTCCGGATCGGTCATGATCGTGGCCGGGTTGGAGTTGACCAGTACGACTTTGTAGCCTTCCTCCGCCAGAGCCTTGCAGGCCTGCACGCCGGAATAGTCGAATTCGCAGCCCTGTCCGATGACGATGGGTCCGGAACCGATGAGGAGGATTTTTTTGATCGAGGAATCTTTTGGCATGACGAGCGGGCCGATGATTTACCGGATACCACCATCCTCCGCCAAGGCAAACCACGCAAATCGTCTTGATTTTGCCGCGGGGAGGGCGAGCATGACCTGATGATCGATATTGAGGTCTATGCAGCGGGTGTGCGCCATCCCGACAAAATGATGGCCCTGGCCTTGGAGTTGGATGGAATTTCAGGACTGCGTTACAAAGTCGATACGAACCACGATATCGTGTACATGGAGTTTTCCGAACAGGCCCCGACCCTTAACGGCCTGCAATCGGTTTTCCGCAAGGCGGGTTTGGAGGCGAAGTTCGTCGGGCAGTTGCCGCCGGAAGTCAGTTCCAAGAAAAAAACCCAGCGGATTGATATCGCCACGGCTTGATGCCCTTCGTGAATTTTTTCGGAAACGTGGTTTCCGGTTTTTTCATTTATCTCGGTCAGGTCGCCCAACTCGCGGGGGAGACTTTTGCGTCCATTCTCAAGGGACGCATCCGTTTTAAGCTTGTCCTCTATCAGATCGCCGAGATCGGGTATCGCTCCCAGCTTGTCGTCATCGTGACCGGCGCCTTCACCGGCGCGGTCTTCACTGCCCAGGTGTATTTTCAATTTGCCAGCCTTGGCATGGGCACGGCCGTGGGGTCGGTTGTGGCCCTCTCCATGTTCCGGGAACTCGGCCCTGTGCTGACGGGACTGATGGTGGCCGGGCGCGTCGGCGCGGCCATGAGCGCCGAGATCGGCACGATGAAAGTCACCCAACAGATCGACGCCCTGCGCGCCCTGGCGGTCCATCCCGTGGATTATTTGGTGGTCCCGCGCGCTGTGGCCATGCTCATTTCCATGCCCCTGCTCGTGGTGGAGTGTGTCGGCTGCGGCATCCTCGCCTCCTATTTTGTGGCGGTAAACATCCTCAATATTGATCCCGTGTATTTCATGGTGAATATCCAGAAGTTCGCCGAGTCGAGCGACATCTTTATGTCCCTCATCAAGGGTTTTGTTTTTGCCATCCTCATCGTTTTTATCAGCTGCCGCGAAGGTCTTCATGCCCGCGACGGCGCGGTGGGAGTCGGCCGGGCCACCACCGAGACCGTAGTCATTTGTTCGCTTTCGGTCCTGATCTCGAATTTTTTCCTGACCATGTTTCTCAACATCCTTTTTCCCGCGGGCGGCTGGTGATGAGTGCCAAGCCTCTCATTGCCGTTCGCGATCTCGTGCAAAGGATCGGACAACAGGAAATCCTCCGGGGATTTTCGATCGATATTTTCAAAGGGGAAACCCTCGTCCTTCTCGGCAAAAGCGGCGGCGGCAAAAGCGTCTTCCTCCGCCATCTCATCGGTCTGATGAAGCCCGTCTCCGGCCATATCGAGTTCGAGGGCCGGGACATTGCCGCTCTCAACGAACGGGAAATGGAGCCGGTCCGGAGAAAAATCGGCATGCTTTTCCAGGATGGCGCCCTCTTTGACTCGATGAACGTTCACGAGAATGTGGCCTTTCCCCTGCGCGAACGCGGCGAACGCGACGAGAAGGTGATCGAGACCAAAGTCTATGACGCCCTGGCCATGGTCAACATGAACGGCCATGACAAAAAGATGCCGGGCAATCTTTCCGGCGGCATGCGCAAACGCGTCGCCCTGGCCCGCGCCATCATCTCTCCTCCCGACGTTATCCTGTACGACGAACCGACCGCGGGTCTCGACCCCATCGTGTCCGACAGCATCAACAAGCTCATTCGACGCTTGCAGAAGCAACTCTCCGTCACTTCCATTGTCGTCACGCACGACATGATCAGTTGTTACCACATCGCCGACCGCGTGGCCCTGCTCAATGAGGG
>JBMOHI010000327.1:0-3319 GCA_049317925.1 Terrimicrobiaceae bacterium | reverse complement strand
CCGGTTCTCATTACCGCCCTGGCTTGGGCAGACGTGCTCCTCACGCTGGACAGCGCTGATTTTATCGGGCTACTCGGTTCCTCCTGCTACGGGCTGCCGATTCTGTCCCCAGCCGACTTTTTGATTCGCGAGCGGGCCGCTGGTCGCCTGAGGTAGAAAGCTTGCCAGAATCCTGTGGGGCGAAAGACTCCGTTTTCATCAGGCATTGGTAATCCGTGTTTATCCGTGAAATCCGTGGTTCCAAATCGGTTTTTCGGTTAAGCGGCAGAAACGCGTGGCATCCAGAGCGGCTCATTGCCGAGCATGTCGCGCTCAAGTTGGCTCCTGGTGGATAGAGAGGGCGGGGGTTGCGATGAGGAACGCATCCAACTGCGCTTGAAGTCGGGCGCGGTTGGCGGGGTCGTCGAGCGGTTGGCATTCGTGTGGATCGCGAGTGAGGTTGTGGAGGGTTTCGCTGCCATCTTGAAGCCAACGGACGAGCTTGTGATCCCTCGTGCGGACAAGCTGCCAGGGCGGGTGGAACTGGCCGCTGTTTTCAATGTAGATGAAAGGACGAAAATCTTCGGCGGGGGTTTTCCAATGGTCGACGAGAGTGCGGGCACACGAATCAGGCAGCGCGTCGGAAATGCGCATGCCGGCGACATCAATACAGGTCGCTGTCAGATCAATCAGACTGAGAAGTTCATCGCTAACCGATCCATCGGCGATATGACCGGGCCATCGGGCAAGGCAAGGCACGCGGATTGAGGGATCGTGAGGCCAGCATTTGCCGTTTAGATCATGTTCACCGAGCATCTCGCCATGGTCGGCGACGAACATGACGAGCGTGTTTTCGGTGAGTCCGCGGTCGTCGAGCACCTCAAGGAGGCGACCGACCTGCTCGTCGATGATCTCAATCATGGCAGCGTAGTGGGCTCGGCGCAAGGGCCAGAGGGCAGGGTCTGGGTTGTCAATGGGCGAGGGCATGGCTTCCGGTGGATGATCGGCAAGGCGCGAGGCGGGAGCATCGTAGGCGGGGTGCGGGGAGCAGAAACCGGCCCAAAGGAAGAACGGTTGCGCGGGGTCGTGTTGTTTGAGCCAGTCCACACAGTGGTCGCCGACGTAGCGGTCCACGTAGTGTTCTTCGTCAAGGGGAAACGGGTGTCCGTCGTTTTGAACGGGGGAGCGCATGGGACGTTCGGCGCGGTAGGCATCGAGCAGGCCGTGGCGGCGCAGGTGATGGGTCCATTCACAATCGACGTGCCACGCCATGGTCTTGCCGGCGACCTCATGCACGTGATCAAAGCCGAAAGCGTGGACGCGGTCGGTCACGGTGGTGAGATCGAGGGCGGTCGGGATGGCTTCGAAGGCGTGGAGCTTGCCGATCATGGCGGTGCGGTAGCCCTGTCGCTGTAGGTCCTGCGGCATGGTGGGGAAGGCGGTCGGCCAGTCGGTGGTGTTGTCCATCTGGCCGGACTGGCGGCTGAAGAGACCGGTGATGAGGCTGCAGCGCGCCGGCATGCAGAGCGGGTTGTTGGAATAGGCGTGGCGATGCCAGATGCCCTCGCGCCGCAGACGGTCGAGGTGGGGTGTGCGTGCGGGACAGTCGTCAATCCAACCAAGCCAGTCGTGCCGGTGCTGGTCGTCGGTGATGAAGAGGATGTGGGGGCGGGTGTGGTTATTCATCAACCTAAATGGGAATGAACCACGGATGACACGGAGAGCACGGATATAGCATGTTATGGCAATACTTGAATGCAAACCAGCATCCCCTTTGGGTGAAGGACTCTCTTTTCATATGGCATTGGTAATCCGTGTTTATCCGTGAAATCCGTGGTTCCAACTCGGTTTTTTGGTTTATTCATAATAGACCGAAATCCCTCGGACTGATGCCCGCAGGCCACCGATAGGGGAGCGGGGATATCCCGGTAAAGGATGTGGGCGGCTTGTCGATCAGCGAGGCAATCTCATCACAGATCATCCTGGCATTCTTGACCGGCTCGACGAGTCGCTGGGCGGGGGTGAGATTCAAGAGTTCAATCGGGCTCATCAGGGGTGTCAGCGCGGGACTATCCACTCTCTGAATGCGTTGAAGAGCCTCATCAATTCCTTCTGCTGTCCGCCGCAGATGCTCCAAAAGGTCAAGCCGAAGAAACTCCCGCATGGTCGGGCTTGGACAGGCCTCCCAGCGGAGCGCCTGCAGAACGGATGTCATCAGGCAAAGACACAGCCGGGCGTAGGCATCGGCCATCTGAGCCGAGGCCAGCAGGGCGGCCTCATCTTCACGGGAAAGGAATGCAGATAGCGCCTCAGCCCTCGTCTTCATCCCTTCTGCAAGGGATATCGCTTCCGCTTGCAGCGCCTCATGCTCAATGAGCAGGGCCTCGTCCACCTGGAGCCGTTGCAAGGCTCCGGGAACACAGGACGCGCTGCGATCAAAAAGAATAAAGCGTAACCGGTTGAGACCGGCCGGCACCGACCAGCTTGCCCAATCCACCCCCCTGACATACATGGTCCGCCGGCAAAGCTCATTCCCCTCGTCAAGAATGGCCAGAATGCCCGGGGCAGCCTCACCAAAGCGTTTTGAAAGATGCGACAAAGCCACGGCATCCACATCGCAGTTCACATCCCGGGTCAGGGCACCGAAGCAGACGTGGTCCACTGCAAAGGGATGTTCATGGTGAATGCCGCGCATGACGGCAGAATCGAGGCCGACTTGGCTGGCATTTTTGAGTCTCTCCTGAATCTGATGACGGCAACTGGTGATCAAGCCCATCGTGCTGCCACGGTATTCGCCGTAGCAGTCGATTTCCATAGCCTGCGGTCGTTCTCCCAAGGCCCCCAACAGCGGATTGATCGGGTGTTCATTATACATGTCCCCCTGCTGCTGTTTGTAAGTCAGACGGACTGCGGGATGCAGGTGTGCATCGACGGATTGGAAGCAGGCGGTTTCCAAGCCGCATTGCCAGCTTCCCAGGTATGTCCGGATGTTGAGCGCCTTCTTTTTCGCGGCGCAGATGCCATGGAGGAAGTTTCCTATTTCACTGATGCAGGCATCGAGTGGCTGTGAGCGACAGATCGGGCAGTCACAGGCAAAGACCAAACTGTCGGCCATGTTCAGCCAACAGCTCAAACCTTGAATACCGGGAAGCTCCAGAATTTCCTCAACTTGACACCGGAGCAGATCCCGGGCTGAGGGCTGATGCGGGCAGAGGGCGGGGCGCATGGGCTTGTCGAGGATGTGGTGTCGATCCCAGCCCGGATGCGCGACCGCCGCGGCTTCGGGATGCCGTTCCAGAAATCCCGATGGGTAGCTGATGGGATGAATCACGGCATGCAG
>JBMOHI010000326.1:0-3319 GCA_049317925.1 Terrimicrobiaceae bacterium | reverse complement strand
GATCCCGTCGTGCCCGTGAAGGAAGTGCCGTTCGATCCGCCCTTCGTCAAAGAAGCGGCGCCTGCGTCCGCGCCCGCCCCGGCTTTTCCCATCGCTCCGGCTTCCTCCTCGATTCCTTTTGTCCGGGAATCCGGCACGGCGGCCAGTTCCCCGTCCCAGCCCGTCGCGCCGCCACCCCTGCCGCAGACTTCGGTTGCTCCCCCGTTCGTCAAAGGCTCCGCGCCCGCGGCGGCGCCTCAGGTGCCGGTGGACATTCCCGTGCGCGCGGCCCTGCCGGTGGAACGGAAACCCACCCCGACTCCCACGCCGCGGGTGATCGCGACTCCCACGATTTACGATCCTCCGTTCGTCAGCGAACCGGCCCCGCGGTGAGTGCGGCAGGAAATCCTTTGCCCCCGGCGCGAATCGCCCTCGCCGGGATTTGACCGTCAGGGTATTTTGCCGCCGTGCCCCGCATCGCCGAAGAAACCATCCAGCGCGTCGCCGAAGCCAACGACATCGTCGAAGTCGTCGGCTCGTATTTTCCGCTCAAGCGCGCGGGCACGAGTTGGGTGGCGCTGTGTCCGTTCCATCGCGAGAAGAGCCCGTCTTTTCACGTCAACCCGCAGCGGCAGTCGTATCATTGTTTCGGCTGCGGTGCGGGCGGGTCGGTGTTCCGCTTCGTCATGGAATACGAGCATCTCGACTTTGTCAGCGCGGTGCGGCGGCTGGCCCAGCGGGCGGGCATTCCTGTCATCGAGGAGGCGGGCAGCGCGGACGACGACCGCCGGCATGAGTTGCGCAAACGGCTGCTGGCCCTGCACGTCGAGGCGGCGGCGTGGTTCCATCACAATCTGCTGAAAACGCCCGCGGCCCAGACTGCGCGGGACTATCTGAAATCCCGCGGCGTCACCGTGGAGGTGGCCAAGTCCTGGCAGCTCGGGTTTGCCCCGGATTCCTGGGATGCCTTGCTGGATTTTCTGCGCGGGAAAAGCTTTTCGCTGGAGGAGATCGCCCAGAGCGGCCTCTCCACCACGAAGGAGGAGGACCGGAATGCCAAACCCTACGCGCGTTTCCGCGACCGGGTGATGTTTCCGATTCGCAACGACTACGGCGAGGTGATCGCCTTCAGCGGACGCGTGCTGGATCCGGAGGCCAGGACGGCGAAATATGTCAACTCGCCCGAGACGCCGCTTTTCACCAAGGGGCGCGTGCTCTACGGACTGGATAAATCGAAACGCGCCCTCATCAACGCCAAGGTCGCCATCGTTTGCGAGGGACAGCTGGATTTGATCAGCGCCTTCGAGGCCGGGGTGCAGAATGTCATCGCCCCGCAGGGCACGGCTTTCACCGCGGATCAGGCGCGGGTCTTGCAGCGATTTGTCGAGACGGTGGTGTTGTGCTTCGATTCTGACCGCGCCGGGCAGGAGGCTGTGACACGTTCGCTGCCGGCCCTGCTGGAGAATGGCTTGGAGGTCAAAGTCGCCCGCCTCCCGGAGGGCGAGGACCCGGATTCCCTCATCCGCGGCCAAGGTCCGGCCGCCTTCGAGGAAGTGGTCGCAACGGCCAGAAACTTTTTCGACCATGCTCTGGAGATTCTGGCGGCGAAGGGAAACCTGGGCGACCCGGCGGGAAAATCCACCGCCGCCCGCCGGCTGGGTCCTTACGTCGCCCTGATCAAGGACCGCGTTCTGCGCGAGGCCACCGCCAACAAAATCTGCGCCCGCCTCGGCATCGCGGCGGCGGCTTTTGCCCCGCTCCTCAAACCCGCCGCCCCGCAGAATGCGGCCGATGCCCCGGTGGAGGCTCCGCCCACCCAGCCGCTCGTCCTGGCCGAGGGCATCCGGCAACTCTGCCGTCTGGCCCTGCTTCACCCCGAGGCAAAAATCTGGCTGGCCGAACAGTCTTCGCCCGAACCTGCGGGACTCGGGGAGGGGGGAAGTCTTCTGGAAAAGATCCTGCAGTCCGCCTTGCCCCTGCACGAAGCAGCCTCGCGCACGGTGTTTGTTTCCAGTCTTTCCCCCCGCGAAGAGATCACCGTGAACCTGCTGGATCTGGACCGGCCCCAGGAAAACGCCCTCCCGATTGCGCAGAACCTCTGGTTCGGGTTGGCGGCCACAGCCCTACGCAACGAGCGGGATGCCGCCTCAGTCCAACTCCGCCAGGCCGGTCTCTCCCCGAAGGAACAAAAACGCCTGCAAAGCCTGGTCACGGACGCCAGCAAACGAATCCTTGACCTGCAAAGCCGAGTCAACGAGGTTTAACGGCTCTTCTCGAAGCACCGAGTCCGCGTTGAAAACTTCCAAAACCACCACCAAGGCGAAGCCCAAAAAGGCTTCGACACCCAAGGCAACGAAACCTGCGAAGCGTCCGGCCCCCAAGGCCAAAGCTCCGGAACCGCACAAAAAAACCGTGGCCAAGTCCGCTCCGGTGAAGAAAGCCAAGGTGGAGAAAAAGCCTTCCGTCGCCGTCCGGGTGAAGGCACCCGCCCCCGCGCCGACCCGGGCCAAAGGGGAAAAGCACCCTCTGGTTTCCGCCCTCACCGCACCCGCAGCGACCTCGCCCCAGGATTTGCAGAAAGCCCTTCAGGAAAAAGTCCGCGACCTCATCAAGCTGGCCAAGGAACAGGGCTATGTGACTTTCGACGACCTCGACGAGGCCCTGCCCGAGAGCGTCAACGATCCGGACAGCATGGAATCGGTCATCGCCCAGCTTCGCGCGGTCGAGATCGAAATCATCGACGCCTCCGACGTGGACCGGGTGAAGGATGTCCGCAAGGACAGCGAAGAAGAGGAGGAGAAGGACGAGAAAGTTGACAGCAAACTCGACATCCTCGACGACCCCGTCCGCATGTATCTCAAGCAGATGGGCCAGGTTCCCCTGCTCAGCCGCGAGCAGGAAGTGGAGATTTCCAAACGCATCGAGGAAGCCGAGATCAAGGTGCAGGAAACGCTTTACCAATTCGGTTTCATCGGCCGCGCCCACCTCGATCTGGCCCAGAAACTCATCGACATGCGCGAGCGGTTCGACCGTGTCATCCTCGACAAAAAAATCGAGAGCCGCGAGCGCTACATGAAGACGCTGCCGCGCCTGTGTCAGCAGGTGAAAAAGCAGTCCGACATCGTCGCCGTGATCTACCGCGACAAGATCGCCCCCGTTAAGCATCCCAGCCCCATCACGCTCAAGAACTACGAAAAGGCGCTCTCGGCCCTCCAAAAGCTGTATCCGAAATTCTATTTCAAACAGAAAGTGGTGGAGGATTTCGTGACCCTGGCCGACGAAAACGTCCGCGGCCTGCACAATCTCATCCACGAACACGACAAGCAGGCCAAGAAGGCCG
>JBMOHI010000325.1:0-3321 GCA_049317925.1 Terrimicrobiaceae bacterium | reverse complement strand
TTGACGATGTAGAGCATCGCCACGGTGATGATGGTCGCGATGTAGAACCAGATGGCCACGTAGAGCGACTTCTCGTTGCGGACGGCCAGCGTCCAAAAAAAGTTCACCGCAAAAACCACCCAGATCAGCGTCACCGCAATGTTGATCGGCCAGATCAGCTCGGCGTACTCCTTGCCGCGGGTGAAACCGAGCGGCAGTGTGATCGCGGCAGCCACGATGATGAGTTGCCAGCCCCAGAAATGAAGGTTCGAAAGAAAATTCGAGGCCAGCCGGGTCCGCACCAACCGCTGGGTGGAATAATAAATCCCGGCAAAGATCATGTTGCCGACGAAGGCGAAAATGGCCGCGTTGGTGTGCAGCGGGCGCAGTCTTCCAAATGTCAGCCACGACGTGTCAAAGTTCAGGAAGTGAAAGCTCATCTGCGAGGCGATCAGCACCCCGACCAGCATGGCCACAAATCCCCAGCCGACCGACGCCAGCATGAACTGCCGAACGATCTTGTCGTTATACTCGATGGTGACGGTGCGTGAGCTCATGGCTGGGGATCCTTCTTCCGTGGAGTGGTCTCCGTTGCGCCGGCGGGTTTTTCCTTCTCCTTGTTAAAAGGCAGCAAGCTGTCCCGCAGTGGATCGCCCCCCGAGAAATCGTGGTGGTAGAGAAATCCCCCCACAAAAAAGAGGCCCAGCATCATGCTGACAAAGATGGTTAGATAAAGAACGCTCATCGCTGGGGGAACCGGATGGCCGATGGACGATCCGCGGAGTGGAAACACTGTGTCATTTATTAGGGCATCTTATGGTCCGGGGCATGGGTGCGACTACGCACCGGTTCGGAATCTCTGCGCATCCGTTCGGAAATCCGTCTTGCTGACGAGGGCCGGACGGACCTATAGTTTTGGCAGTGAACCTTCCGGTCGATGCCCTCCGTTCCAGCGCGCTGACCAAGTCGTATGCGGCCTCCTTTACCAGCGCGACAGGCCTGCCCTTGCTTCTTCACGCCCCCGGGGATTTTGAGATCAGTGAAACGCCCGGAGTTCCGGACTATTGCCGGTCGATGTCTCTCAAGCGCAAAGCCTGCGAGCAATGCATCCGGATCCATCTTTCTCTTCAGGATGAGGCGGGAACGCGGAGCCGTGAATGCTTTGCCGGGCTGACTTCCTCGGCCGTTCCCGTCAGTTCCGAGGGCCGGGCCATTGCCTATCTCCACACCGGCCATGCCCTCGTTGAATCCGACGGAGGCTCAGGCGCTCCCGGGAAGGGCAGAAAACCGGACGGGATCCGGGGTTTGCGCAAGCTCTCGGTCCCTCAATACGAAGGGGCGGTGCGTTTGCTGGAAATTTTTTCCGAACAAATCGGGTCCACTTACTCGCCGGGGAAGCCGGGAACGGCGTATCCGGCCATTGACCGGGCGGCCCGTCTGATCCGGAAGAACGTGGAAAAAACCTGGAGGCTGTCCGATCTGGCGGACGACGCGAACATGCATCCGGCCTATTTCAGCGAAATGTTTCACCACTATCTGGGTGTCACGCTGACGGATTTTGTGGCGGAAGCGCGGGCCCGCAAAGCCCGTCAGATGCTGGAGTTCAGCAATCTGCGGGTCATCGACATAGCCTTTGCTGCGGGATTCGGGTCCATCTCCCAATTCAATCGCGTCTTTCGCCGGATTTACGGTTGCAGTCCTGTCGAGTTCCGTCGGCAGTTGACTGGGCCGGCTTCCCACAAAACGATGCCGGTTTAGAGCGGGTTTCAGCCCGCTTTGGCGGCGATCCAGCGCAGCGTCTTTTCCGCTAGCTTGTCGAAGGCGGTCACGCACTGTTCGAGATGTTCCTCCCTCGTGTCCTCGATCTTGTTGTGACTGATGCCGTGCAAACTCTGGACGAACATCATGATCGTCGGCACGCCGGCCCGTGCAACTTCGGCCGCGTCGTGCAGCGGACCGGAGGGCAGGCGGTGTTTTTTCGCGCCCGTTTCGGCGATGGCCTCGTCGCAGAAATCGAGGAGCTGTTCGTGAAAAAGAATCGGCTCGATGTGCCAGATCCGTTCCCAGGAAACCGTGACCCCGCCGTCTTTCGCGAACCGCTCGCTGGCTTCCCTGGCGGCGGCCAACATGCGGGCCAGCGCGTCCTTGTCGAGATGACGCTGATCGAGCGTGATGCGGCATTCCGCGACGACGCTGGTCACGATGCCCGGTTTGGTCGTGCAGGAACCGATGGTGCAGACGCCCCCATGGCGGTCAGTGATGCGATAGATTTCCTCGCTCATCTTTGCCGCGGCCAGGAACGCATCCTTGCGGCGGTTCATCGGCGTGCTGCCGGAATGGGCGGCCTGACCGTGGAAAGTGATGGCGTGGCGCTCCACGCCGTAGGTGCCGAGGACGGTGCCGAGCGGCAGATCGAGATCGAGGAGGACCGGGCCCTGTTCGATATGAAGTTCGAGATAGGCGGCGGCATTTTTCAACTCCTTGCCGCTGTCTTTCGCGTGTTCGAGATCGATTCCAACATTCCTCAGCGCATCGGGCAGGGCGATGCCGTCCTTGTCCTTGAGTCCGCGGGCTTCTGCGAGGTCGAGGTTGCCGGAACAAGCGGAGGAACCGAAGAGGCTCTTGCCAAAGCGCGCGCCTTCCTCGTCGGCCCAATCCACCAGGCGCACAGTGACGGGCGGCTTGCCCTCATATTTGGAGTTGATGTGGCGGAGGATTTCGACGCCGGCCAGAACGTTGAGGCAGCCGTCGAGCCAGCCGCCATTGGGCACGGAGTCCATGTGGCCGCCGATGAGGAGGGATTTCTCGGATTCGCCCGGGAGGGTGGCCCAGAAATTCCCGGCTTCATCGGTGTGCGTTTCCACGGGGAGGCCATCGAGTTTCCCGTGGAGCCACTTTCGCACTTCAACCCACAGCGGGGTGAAGGCTACGCGCTGGGCGCCATTTTCATCCGCGGTGAAAGCGCGGAGTTCCTTCAGTTCGGCGACTGTTCGCTTGGGATCCAAAATTTCCATGCCCATGTGCAGGATAAGAGAGTCGCCGTCCGGCACAATTCCCAACTTAGGGAAGGGCCAGCTTTTCCAGTTGAGGAAGAATTTTTTCGCGGGCAGCGATGATGGCTTTCGTCATTTCCTCGTCGATGGAGTCAAACCGCCGCGCGTATTGCGTGACGCGGACGCCGTCGGCCACCTTGTCCACGCGCATGAGATTCCACTCGGCGAACTGCGGTTCCGTTTTGGAAAACACGAGAAAATCCACCACATAGGTGCCGGTCTTGTTGCTTTGGAGAATCTGGCTGCGGGCGGCGGGATCGCCTTTGACCACGTCCTGCGCGAGCTTGAG
>JBMOHI010000324.1:0-3324 GCA_049317925.1 Terrimicrobiaceae bacterium | reverse complement strand
CGCCGCCCGTGACGACGCTGGTGATGGGACCGGAATTTTGAGGCATTGGCGCGTTTGATTACCGATGACGGCGGACTTTGGCGAGCATTTTGCGCAGGGATAATCCGGCCGCCCTTCTCATTTCGCGCCCGCTCCCAGCAAAACCGCGGGGATTGTGCCGAGCAGGATTTGAAAATCCAGTCCCAGCGACCACTGGTCGATGTATTCCAGATCCATCCGCACCCATTCGTCAAAGCTGGTCACATTGTTGCGACCGCGGATTTGCCACAGGCAGGTTAACCCCGGCTTCATGCTCAACCGGCGGCGATGCGATGTGTTCTTGAAATTTTCCACCTCATAGAGCGGCAGCGGCCGCGGTCCGACCAGACTCATGTCGCCGAAGAGGACATTTACGAGCTGGGGCAGTTCATCCAGGCTGGTCCGGCGCAACCAGCGCCCGACCGGGGTCACACGCGGATCATTTTCGACTTTGAAGACCGGCCCGCTCATCTCATTCAGCGCCGCCAGATCGCCGTGTTGTTTCTCCGCATCAAGATACATCGTGCGGAACTTGAGCATGGTAAAGGGACTGCCGTGAATGCCGGCCCGGCGCTGGCAAAAAATCGCCGGCCCCGGCGAACTCAACTTCACCGCGACCGCCAGCAGGACAAACAACGGGGAGAGCAGGATCAACCCCACGCCCGCCCCGACGCGGTCAATCGCGTTCTTCACCATGAGCGCCCAGGAAAGATCCGGCGTGGCCCGGAAGACCAGCATAGGCCTCTGGCCCAGACTCTCGTACGTCGGCCGCGCCACCGAGGTCCGGATGAAATCGACACTCAGCCAGGCCTCCACCCCTTCGATCTCGCAGGCCTCGATAGCCCGCTGCACTTTGTCGAGCTCCAGCCGGCTGAAGGCCAACACCACCCGCCCGACATTATGCCGGTGAATCGCGCTGATCAGCGCATCGGTTTCCACCGCCTCCAGGTCCACCGTCTCCACCACCTTGATCTCGAGACGCTGGCTCGGGGTGAAAGTTCGGACGAGATCGCGAAGCATGTCTTTTTCACCCGCAAGGATGATGCGTTCACCCGTTCCGCCCTCGACCAATTGCGCGACGCGGCGCCAGACTGAAAGCCTTTCCTTTAGCAACAGCACCACCGGAGCCAGCAGGCAGAAAATGATCAGCATCGAACGACTCGGCACCTCCAGCTTGAGAAAAATCACCGCAACTCCGAGCAGCAATGTCAGCCATAGCCCCGCCCGCGTGATCTGCTCGAGCGACTTCCAAACGGTCTTTTCCAGCGCGTAATTATAATAACCCTGCAATTCCAGCAGGAACGGCCCGAAGGGCATGATGACCGCCAGCATCCAGAGGAAATACTTGAACTCGGGTATCTCCACCAGCGAATCGGCCACCACCAGCTTGCTGTGCCGCAGGGCATGCGCCAGCCAGAAGACCCCGCCCAGGAGCAAGGCATCGATCAATTGGTTGAGTTGAAGACGAATCTCCTGTTTACGTGCGATCATATCCTGTCTCGCCTCCGGAAAGGCGGGACGCTATTTTGTTTCCGCTTATGAGTGAAAAGAAAAGACGAATCCATCTGGCCCGACCCAATGTCGTCGGCGTGATCCATACTTCCAGCGGATTCAAACAGGCCATTCGCGCGGATCTCGACGCCGTGGAAGTTCGCGTCGACACCCTTCCCCGTCCGCCTTTGCCCGCAGAACTCGCCCGCCTGCCGCATCCCGTCATCCTCACAGTCCGCCGTTTCGATGAAGGTGGAGCCCGCCCGCTCACGGATTCGGCCCGCCTCGCCCTCTACCTCGAACTTCTTCCCGCCGCCTCCGCCGTGGACCTGGAAACAAAATCTCTCCGCTCCTTGCGCGCGGTCGCCGCTGCGGCCCACCGCGCCCGCAAACCGCTCATTCTCTCCCACCACGATTTCCACACCACTCCCACTCTGGCCCGCCTCCGTTCCATCGCCGCCCGCGCCCGCGACGACGGGGCCGACATCGTGAAGATCGCCACCAAAACCGAATCCGCCGCCGACATTGCCCGTTTGCTCACCCTGCTCGACGAGTCCGAATCACCACTCGCCGTCATGGGCATGGGAACCCTCGGCCGCGCCGCCCGTTTGCTCTTTGCCCGGGCCGGCTCGGTCCTTAACTACGGTTGGCTCGACCAGCCCCAGGTTCCCGGTCAGTGGGAAGCCGTCGAATTCCGCAAATTGCTCGCCCGCGCCTGATCCCGTGGTCACTCTCGGCATGGCTCTGGCGCTGCTCAGTGCCCTCATCTACACCGTCGGCTCGCTCTTTCTCAAAAGCGCCATCGAACGCGGGGCCACGGCCAACCAGGTCAATGTCTTCGCCAATATTCTCATGGCCCTCGTCGTGCAGCCGGTCTGGTTTTTCGACCAGCCGGACATCGCCAACGCCCCGTTATGGAAACCCCTGCTGTGCGGCACACTTTTTTTCGTGGGCCAGATCTTCACCTTCGCCGCCCTCACCCGCGGCGACGTCTCCGTGGCCACCCCGCTTCTGGCCTTGAAGATCATCCTCGTCACGCTCATCAACGCTGTCGTCTTCGGCACCCCTGTCAGTCTGCGCTGGTGGATTTCCGCCTTCATCGCCACCGGGGCCATTGCCCTCATCGCCGGAGGATTGCCCCATACCCACCGCCGCGCCGTCGGGCTCACCGTTCTCTGCTCCCTCCTCGCCGCCACGTTCTTCTCGTTCACCGACGCCCTCATCCAGCACTGGGGAGGCACCTTCGACAGTCCGGCGTTTCTTCCCGCCATGTTCGGCCTCACCGGGTTTCTCACCCTCGTTGTCTTCTCCCTCTTTGACCGTAGGGCCTTCCGCCCCTCCCACGGCGCCCTGCCCGGCCTCATGGCCGGCGGACTCCTCTTCGGCGTGCAGGTCACCGGGTTCTTCTTTTCCATCGTCCTGACTCGCGACGCCACCGTGGCCAACGTCCTCTACTCCACCCGCAGCATCTGGAGTGTCGCCGCGGCCTGGGCCGGCGGTCACCTCATCGGCTTGCGCGATACCGAAGCCGGTCATGGTGTGATGGCCCGTCGACTCTGCGGCGCGATCTTGCTCTTCGCCGCCATTCTTCTCATTCTTTCGTGACCGTGCTTGCTCCGCTCACCGAAAAACTCCGCGCCGGCCGCGACCTCGACTCCACCGACATCGCCACCGCCAGCGCCCGTCTGCTCGACGCGGCGGCGCCACTCGACGAACGCGCCGACTTCCTCCGCGCCCTCCACCACAAAGGCGAAAGCCCCGCCGAGATTGCGGAATTCGTCGCCCGGTTTTTGACCCACTCGAAAAACCCGTTCG
>JBMOHI010000323.1:0-3345 GCA_049317925.1 Terrimicrobiaceae bacterium | reverse complement strand
AGGAGCTGGATGGCGTAGCCGTAGTTTTTCAGCTCCATCGCGCTCATGGCTTTCAGCCAGGTCGCTCGTTGATTCTCGGGGAGGTCTTTTTCTGATTTTGCCATAAAGGATGAGGTGTCCGGTCAGGGATTCGTTCCGTTTGTCGGAGGGGGAACTCCTGCTCCGTCTGCCACCGGAATATCCATACCTTCGCCGATGGGTCGCTTTTGCAAAGCGTCCCAGGCTCCAATGGATGATGTCGGAGTGGGGGCCACCGAAGGAGCGGGCGTCGGGGTGGGCTCCGGGGCCGGAGGCGGTGTCGTTTCCGGCGTCGGTTCGGGAGCGGCTGGAGGGGGCTCCGGCGTGGATTGCGGGACAGGATCGGAGGATTTCGGCGAGACAGCAAATGCCCGCAGCGCACTCCATTCCGTTTTCGCCGAGGCGGCAAAATGCGCCGGACCATGCTCGTAGAGCACGACGAACCCGAAAGTGAACACCGCCAGCAAGGCCAGCCGGAGAATGAGAGCCAGCAACGTGATCATGAAAGAAAATCCGGCCTGATCGAGAACCCCCGCCGCAGCGCACCTCCGGCCGCGATGGTCTGGATACCCACTTTGTGCTCAAAGGGTTTGGGCGGGTTGCTATCGGGCAATCCCCAACATGGCTCCAGACAGATGAAAGAATTCATATCGCTCCAGATAGTAAGAAAGGGAACTTCCGAAAAGTCGAGCACGACGCGATGCCCGAGCCCGGCGTCCTCCAGGGTGAAAATCCGCGACGGCACGCCGTCGAGCCCGAGCAGGTAGGAGTCGGGCAGCTTTTCCCGCGCAAAAGGCATCTCTCCCCCCGCCACGGAAATCACCTCCACCTTTCCATCCAGGAAATTTCCCGGCGCCCAATACCGCAAATAATTTCCCGGCGGAAAAAGCACCCGGCACGCCTCCGGCGACGTCACCGCGAATCCCGGATGAATGCCGAAACTGACATGCGCCTCCAACTCCAGCTCCTCGTTTTGAAAAAGAAACTCCACCCGCAATCCCTCGGCCGAGAGCGCGTAGCTCAGCTCCAACGAAACCTTGAGCGGATAGGCATCGGGCGGAACGCGGTTCGCCGGCACTTTGTAAACCAGCGCGTTCCCGCGAACCTCCGGCGGATCGAATTCAAAATGCCGGAGAAATCCATGATTACCCCCATGGATCACCGTCCCGCGATAGACGGACTGTTCCTTCCACAGACGATGCAGAAAATACCCCATCACCGTGGCATGATTGGCCCAGCCTTCGGCCGGCGGCGACGTTTCCCCATCCCGATAAAGAAAACCCCGCCATTCTCCCGCAGCATCGCGCCGGGCCAGGCTCACCACCTCAGCCCCGGTGCGATTCACCACGATACGCAGGCCCGCCACTTCGTCGGTAAGCGTGTCGAGGGAAATTCCATTTTGCTGGAAGGTCTGGTAGGCGGCCACGCAGGGAGTTGAGCAGATTTCTTGCCGCGATTCAAATCCTGCATTCATAATGATCCGTGGCCCACGACGAAAAATTCCGAGCCCGCCTGAAGGCCCTGGGCATTCGCGCCGACGATCTCGTCGAGACCTTCGCGCGGTCATCGGGTCCGGGCGGCCAGAATGTCAACAAGGTCTCAACCGCCTGCACGGTCCGGCATGTCCCCACGGGTGTTTCCGTGACGGCGTCGGACAGCCGCTCGCAGTTCCAAAACCGCCAACTGGCGTTGGAGCGGTTGCTGGATCTTTTTGAAAAGCGGCGGGAGGAAAAGCGTCAGCAGCAGCTGGCGGAAATCTCCAAGACCCGGAGGCAGAAAGCGAAGCGTTCGCGCGGCACCAAGCGCAAGCTGGTGGAAGGCAAACGGAAACGCGGCGAGACGAAAAAGCTGCGCGGGAAAATCGAGGCGTGAGAAATTCCTGTGTCAATCAGGTCGGCTTCGCGAACGGCGAGGAGAGCTTTCATGGCCCGTAGCCGCGCTCGTGAGAGCGTGGGGGATGCGAGCCCACCGTCTCACGACGGCGGCTACGAACAAGCAAAGCGCGGCCGCGTCCAGAACTAACGGTTCTCTCCGGTCGCGGGCGAAACGTGTGGCATGAAGAGTGATTGACGGCCCCCTTTTTTTGTTTAATGGCATCGGCCGTGACCATGCTTCGCCGCCTTCCTCTGCTGCTGGTGCCAGCGGCGGTCGTGGCCGCGTTTTTGCGAATGCCGCCGGTGGTCGTTTTCACCCTGGCCTTCGTCGCACTGCTTCCGCTGGCGAAAATCATGAGCCATGCCACCGAGGCGCTGGCGACGCATTTCGGACCGAAAATCGGAGGCCTGCTCAACGCCACCCTGGGGACTCTCACCGAGCTGATCATCATGTTTGCCCTGCTGCGCTCGGGACAGACGGAGCTCCTCAAAGCCTCGATCGTCGGCTCCATCCTCATCAGTCTGCTGCTCACGGTGGGGGCGGCGATCCTCTTCGGAGGCCTCCGGCATGGGATGCAGCGCTTCGACAAGGAAAGTGTGGGTGTGGCCTCGGCCACGATGATCCTCGCGGTGGTCGGCCTGTTCGTGCCCACCTTTCTTTCCATGGTCATCCAAAAGCAGGAAGGACATCGTTTTCTGGCGGACTTTCAGAGCGGCCCGGTGGACAAGCTGAGCCTGGCCGTCGCCGGAGTTCTTTTCCTCCTGTATCTGGCCACGGTCATTTACCAACTGCGCTCGCCGGCAGGGGAAGAATCCCTGGCGCAGAAACCCTCTGAGGCGCACTCTCCGCGCCGGGTCGAATGGAGCAAGGGGCAGGCATTGGCCGCCCTCGTGGCGGGGACTCTCGTCGTCGCGGTGGTGGCGGAGATCCTGAGCAACACGGTGGAGCCCTTTGGCACATCGCTCGGGTTGAGTTACCTTTTTGTAGGCATTGTCATTCTGCCGGTGGTCGGGGCCGTTTCCGAGATCGTGAGCTGTGTGCGCCTGGCGCGCAGCAACATGGTGGACCTCGCGATCTCGATCCCGCTGAACGGGGCAATGCAGGTCTCTCTTTTCGTCGTGCCGCTGCTGGTTTTCCTTAGCGCCTTCAGCGGTGAGCCGTTGACGCTGTCCTTCGGAATCGCGGAAGTCATTGCGGTGGCGATCACCGTGGCGCTGGCGGCGTATATTGCCATCGACGGATTGACGAGCTGGCTGGAAGGCGCGCAACTCCTGGCACTCTGGGGCATCCTCGCCCTGCTCTTCTATTTCTACGTTCCGTTGGCCAGCCAATGATCACGGCGTGGCGGACGAAGACGTTGCGCGGGAAAATTGCCTTTTAGCCCGTGCGGTTTTCGCGCATAGACTCGCGGCCATGGATCTCCTCTCCTGCGATCTTCCCGGCATCCCGAAA
>JBMOHI010000322.1:0-3359 GCA_049317925.1 Terrimicrobiaceae bacterium | reverse complement strand
CGCCTCCAACGCGATTTTCGGACCGAGTGGTCTCGAGTTTCAGTATCCTTCCTAAACCCAAATAGCCGCCGTCGGCAAAATCCGCGTAATTCCCATGAAAACTGAGACAGCACCTCTTACCGAAACCGATATCGCCCGCGTGCGCGATGCAATCGCCCAAATTCAGAAGGACGGCGAAAAGGTGACGCGGCGCCGCGTGCAGCAGATGGCCCGTATCGACATGAGGGTTGTTATCCCCGCGATGAAGGCCATCGAGGCTGATTCGGATCCATCGGTCTCGATTGCCCCTCAAGTCCGAGCATTGGCGGATAAGTTTGTCGCGGATGTCACAGGGGTGTCAGCATCAGTCTTCGAGGGCCGATTGGCCGCGGCGGATGCAGAGCGGGACGAGGCTTTGGGCCGGGCGGTCGACGCAGAGGCTGCCCGCCACGCTCTGAACGAGAGGCAGACGGCGATCATTGCCGGCCACCTGGAGGCGTTGAATTCTGTGCAGGCCGAAAAAGAGGTATTGGCGGAGCGGCTGAATCGCGCGGAGGCAGAGCTTGCCGAGGCGCGGATAGTGGAGCTTGAGTTGCGATCGAGCAATGATTGCCTCAACGTCAAGCTGATCACTGCGCGGGCGACGGCGGCGAAAGCCAGGGGGAAACTCGAAGCCTTCCAGTCCGTTTTGGAGCAGTTCCCGCAGGCTGCCCGCTGACCGATAACCTTTACGCGTATCCCTCTTCCGCAAGATATCTTTCCGCGCAAGGGTCTCGAATCAAGATTTTTCGGAAGACCGTGAAGACTCTCCGAACGAATCAAATTCCGCTCGAAAGAAAAGTTAGTATTCTGGGCGCGAAAATGCATCGCGCACAGCAGCCTCAACCAGGCAAACTGCGTCGGCCCTTCGGTAACCCCGTTGGCGAATGATTTCTGCGACGTTTAAGGCATTTGCTTCATAATCATATTCCGCCCGGCCCCAATCTGTGGGGGACATGTTTTTCCGATAAATATAGTTCACAGCGGAAACAAAAAGCCCCAGTGCCTCCGCACGATCTCCGCCACGAAGGCGATAGTAACTGATTCCTCCGACGGCGATTTCCAAGGCGGTGGAGGTATCACCAAAGGTCGCTACATATCCGTAGACACACATCCCGTCACACAACACATAATGGTAGTTCATTGATGGAGGGATGTCTCGCCACCCCACATTCGGTCAAGGGAGCCACAGGAAATATCGAAGTAATTTACGGATTGCGGTTGGCTCAGTCGATATCGAGCAACAGAGTCTCGGCACCGGTCGCGACACTTCGAATGTAGCGCCAGGTCGTGGCTACTCCTCCGCGGTGGCCGAGGACGGCGGCGGTGCGAATCAGGCAATGTCCGCTCATGCGATACACTTCTTGTGCGACGTATTTTCTCGTCGAATGGCAACTGATGCCAGCCGGGAGTCCCGCTCGGGCTGATGCTTTGGTAATTATCCGGTGGGCCATTTTGCGGCCGATTGGCCGCAATCCGCCACCTTGGCGGCTGACGAAAAGCGGCCGGTGAGCATCCAATGCTACGCCCTCGCGGCGTAGTTCAATCAGCCACCGGGCAAGCGCCATTTTTGCCTCGCGGTGAAGGGGGAGTCTTCTGCCTTCGCGTTTTCCTTTGGTATTGCGGCGCTGAACCTGGAAAGTCTCTTGAAACCTCCCTCCGTCGAAGACATCCCCGATGGTGATGGAAAGCAACTCCGTGATGCGAAGACCTGTGCGCTTGGCCAGGATGACCATCGCCGTGTCGCGTGAGGCGAATCGTCCTTGAATATGGGTGAGAAGCTTGGAAATCTCTGCTTTGTCCTGAAATGGTCTAGCACCTGTCATGTCGATCAAGATACCGGCGTAAAATCCGGCTCCGTCGGTCACGGGAAGCGGCCTACTAGAGTAAACTGCCCGCAAGTTGGACGTTTTCTATCAAATGTCTAACTCGCGATTTCGGGCGCTTTTTCCCGTAATGGCGGGTTTTCTGAAGTGGCCGCGTATGGAACGAAAGGGGCAGAGAGGTGCCCGTGCCACCCGAAGGAGGGAATCTTCTCTTTTGAAGTAAACCGCCAAAGCGCGGTCTCCTTGCCTGGGGATTGTGAATCACAAGTATCGCTGCCAGACCCGCAAACATGCGGCTTTCCGCGTGTTTGGGAGCTGTCGCTGCGTCCAGTTTACTGCCGTATCCTCCTCAGCTCTCCTCCCTTTTGCTACAGCGATTATTTCGGCGAGTTCAATGAGAAATTCCCGAAAGATGCCCCGACAAAAAAATTTAGCCACCTCGCCTTGACGGAACAACGGGGCGCGGGACATCCCTCTCTCAAGAATGAATACTGGTGTTTTCAGTGCGGAGAAAGAGGAGAAGTGGTTAGCTCGCTTCCTGTCTTCCGGCCAGTCGCTCCGGGGCTTTTGCCGCATGAATCCGACGGCTCCGTCACTGGCCACGCTTTCGCGCATGGTCAAAAAGGTCAAAGCGGGCGAAGTTCCAGGTTCCGGGAGAAGCCGTCATTCGCGACTCTCCCCGGAGGAAATTGTTTATGTCCTGCTGCGGTTTCAGAGTGTGAAGAAGGGAGGGCTTCCGATCGCCCGATTGGCACGAAGACTTTCCGACGGCCTCAAAGGGACAGCCCCCCTCGAAATCCCAATCCCTGCCCATCTCAAACCATGAAGGATAAAATTCCGGCGACAGCTAATGCCATTCGCCCGATCCTTCGCATGATCGATAAGGATCAATTCGCTCTGACCTTACGGGAAAAGCTCCTTCTCGAACAACAAGGCCGGGCGGTAAGGTATGTGCCTCCCTATACGCAGCTTCTCTGGGGGATCGATGATTGGTTGCTGGATGAATATTCCCTCAAATGGGAGGCCAGCCACACCACCCGTTCGCCGTGCCACTTGATTACGGTTGCGAGCGAAGGGCATCCACAGATTTTCAGCGTCGTTCTCACACAGTCTCAGCCGCGAGCCTACGACTATGCCCTGGCCCTTCGTCTCGCGATCACCCGGGAACAGCAGTTATCAAATCTTCCCGCTAGCCGACCAATCGTTCTCGTTGCTGACAACTGCGGTGCGACGATCGATCCCGAATTCGAAATGTTTTGCGCCGCCGCAGGCGTCAAATTCCGTCCCGCGAAGCCCAAGCGCCCGTGGGCAAAACCCGGGGTCGAACGCGCGGTGCACACCCTTCAAGCCCGGGTCTCCCTTTCCTCGGAGCAAATTCGCTTGAATTATCGTGACGACGTTAGCGCGCCCCCTCTGATCGAATGCAATGCTCGAGATTTTCTTAATAGTGCGATTCAAGGAGCACGGCGTTTTCATGAAGCAGCCGTCAAAGGGGAGACATTTCACACCCGATAT
>JBMOHI010000321.1:0-3360 GCA_049317925.1 Terrimicrobiaceae bacterium | reverse complement strand
TGTCGTCCTCGGCCTGCGACTTGAGGCCCTTGTCCGCGCGGGCGGCATAGACGCGTTGCAGGTCGATGAGCTTGTGCTGGTAGAGCGAGGAAAAGTTTTCCTTCTTCGACGTGCGCAAGTCACCGCCGGAACCCTTGACCCAAAGCACCTCGGTGTCCTGGCCGGTCAGCGGGTCCTTTTCCATGATCTTGGAGGAGGTGTTGCCCCCGCCGGTGTTGGTGATGCGCTGATCGGCTCCGAGAATGTTCGAGCGATAGACGAGGAGGTCGACGGGATCGAGCGACGCAGCCTTGGCGTCGTCCCAGGAAAATGTGACGAATTGGTAACTCATAGGGGATTCTGTGTTTATCTTTTTTTATCTTTGAATTCTTTTTATTGATTTCTGCAAGCAAATTCATTCAAATTCATTCCCACATTCCGAACCTCCCTCAAAAATGCTCGCCCTCGAACGCCACCGCCGCCTGCTGGACCTGCTCAACAAGCAGGGCGGCGTGCGCACGGCGGAGGTGGCCCGCGCGCTCGGAGTGACCGAGGAGACGGTGCGGCGCGATTTTGAAAAGCTGGAAGCCGAGGGCGCGTTGCTGCGTTCCCATGGAGGCGCGGTGCGGTTGGAGCCGATGCGCCGGGAATTTCCCGCCACGGAACGCGCGGAACAAAATGCCGCGGAGAAACTCCAGATCGCCAAAGCCGCCGTGGCCCGCATCAAACCCGGCCAGACAATTTTTTTCGATGCCAGCACGACGGCCCTGCAAGTCGCGAGGCTCCTGCCCGACCAGCCGCTGACCGTGCTGACCAATGCCTTGCAAACCGCCCTGGCCCTCGCCGAGAAGCCGGCGATTCATGTCGTCGTGCTGGGCGGCAATTTGATCTCGAGTTCCCAGTCCTGCACCGGCTGGTCGGCCGAACAAATGCTGGAACTTTTCCGCATTGATGCCGCCTATATTTCCTGCCGCGGCCTCGATGCCGCGCGCGGACCGAGCGAGGCCACCGAGGAACAGGCCCGCCTGAAACGCCGGGTGGTCGGATGGGCCGAGGAAATTTGTTTGCTGGCCGATGCCTCCAAGGCCGGCACGAGTTCCAGTTTTTTCTTCGCCAAAAATTCCGACATTGATGTATGGATCACAGATCGTGAACCGGCCCAGCCGTTCCTAACCGCCATGACCTCCCACGGCACCCGCGTCGAAATCGCCCCCGCCTGATCAATGTCCGCCACCACCCATCTCGCCATTGATCTCGGGGCCGGCAGCGGCCGCGTGATGGCCGGTCATTTCGACGGCAAAAAACTCCGCATCGAGGAAATTAACCGTTTCGCCAACGACGGCGTCCGTCTGCCCACGGGCTGGCACTGGAATTTGCTCCAGCTTTTCACCGACATCAAACGCGGCCTGGCCGAAGCCCGCAAGCGCCACGGCGGGTCATTGGTTTCGCTCGCAGTTGACACCTGGGGCGTGGATTACGGGCTCATTGACCAGCACGGACGTCTGCTCGGCGCGCCCTGGATGTATCGCGACAGCCGCACGGACGGCATGATGGACGAGGCGGCAAAGATTCTGCCGCGGGAGGACATCTACGGGCGCACGGGCATCCAGTTCATGTTTTTCAACACGCTCTTTCAGCTCCTTGCGGAAGCGCGGAGAAACCCGGAAGCTGTCGCTGCCGCGGATCAGCTTCTTTTCACTCCCGACCTGCTCACCTACTGGCTGAGCGGCGAGCGCGTCATCGAACGCACTATCGCCAGCACCTCGCAACTTCTCAAAGCCGGAAGCGCGGAATGGGATTTCGACCTCGCGGAAAAAATGGGCATCCCCGCCCGCCTGCTTCGCCCGGTCACCGATCCGGGTCGCGCCATCGGGTCGCTGTTGCCGGAGGTCATGGAGGAAACCGGCTGCGGCAAACTCCGCGTCACGACCTGCGGCAGTCACGACACCGCATCGGCCGTTGCG
Organism: Terrimicrobiaceae bacterium; assembly: GCA_049317925.1. Classification (GTDB taxonomy): domain Bacteria; phylum Verrucomicrobiota; class Verrucomicrobiia; order Chthoniobacterales; family Terrimicrobiaceae; genus CAMASH01. The sequence goes on along the minus strand of JBMOHI010000321.1, from coordinate 1,417 downwards.
GGCATTCCCGCAGGCACGGAACAACCGCTTTTTCTCAGCTCCGGCACGTGGTCATTGATCGGGCGCGAACTGAACGCGCCCATTGTCACTCCGGAAACTTATCGAGTCGGTTTTTCCAACGAACAGGGTCTCAACGGAACCACGCGTTTCTTAAAAAACGTCGCCGGTATGTGGCTGCTCCAGGAATGCAAACGCAACTGGGACGCCCAAGGTCAGACGCTCGATTACGGTTCGCTGGTCAGCGAGGCGCGGACGGCCAGCACGTCCCTGTTGCTCAATCCCGACGCGGACGAATTTTCCCGCCCCTGCGACATGCCAGCGGCCATCACTGCCTATGCGGCCAAAACCGGACAGTCCGCTCCCGCCAGTCCGGGCGAGTTCGCCCGCGCCATTCTCGAAAGCCTTGCCCTCCGCTACCGCGGGCTCGTCCACCAGCTCCGCGTCTGGATGCCCGATCTGCCCGACACGCTGCACATTGTCGGTGGCGGTTCGCAAAACGCGCTCCTCAATCAAATGACTGCCGACGCCACCGGCCTGCGCGTGGTGGCCGGTCCGGTCGAGGCCACCGCCGCAGGCAACATCCTGGCCCAACTCATGGCCACCGGTGAGATTTCCTCTTTGGAACAAGGCCGGGAAATCATCCGCGCCTCTTTCGATCCGGAAATTTTCGAACCCAAATCCTCCGGTGCCTGGGACGAGAAAGCGGCGCGCTTTGAGTCACTATCTGTGTAGATTTCTGAATAAAACGTCATGACTCCTCTCCTCGAAAAACTCACCTGGCTTTCCCACGAAATCGGCCGCGACGACCGCCATCTCGCCATCCTGGGCGAAGGCAACACCAGTGCCGATGCGGGCGACGGTTCCTTCTGGATCAAGGCCTCCGGCGGCAACCTTGCCACCCTCGACGAAACGGGACTCACCCGGGTGAAGTTTGACACCATCATGACCGCGATTGATGACGCCTCGCTGGACGATTCCGGTGTGCGCGACGTCCTGCTCGCCTCGCGAGCCGATGCGGAGGCCAAGCTCCCCTCGGTCGAGACCTTCATGCACGCCGTCTGTTTCCAGGAAGCCGGTGCCAAATGGATCGGCCATTGCCATCCTGTTTCCGTCCTTCAAGTCCTTTGCTCCAAACTCGGAGCCGCCCCGTTTTTGCAGCACATCTTCCCCGACGAGATCGTCGTCTGCGGACGCCACCTTGCCGTCGTGCCCTACATTGACCCCGGTATCGAACTGGCCCGCTCCGTCCGGGCTGAACTCCGCCGTTTCCGCGAGCAATACGACGGCGCACCCAAGGTCATCCTTCTCGTCAACCACGGCCCGGTCGCCCTCGGTCAGACCGAACGCGAGGTTCTGAACATTCTCCTCATGCTCGACAAGTGGGCCCGCATCCTGGTGGGCAACTTCGCCCTCGGCG
>JBMOHI010000320.1:0-3363 GCA_049317925.1 Terrimicrobiaceae bacterium | reverse complement strand
GTTTCCATGCTCACCGGCGTGGGCGTTCAGAAACATCAAATCGTGTGGAACGAATTCGAACCGGAGAAAGGTGTGCTCTCCGTTCCCACCATTTTCCAAATCGCGCGGGAACGCGGTTTGACCACGGCCTTGTTCGCGGCCAAAAGCAAATTCAAGACCCTGCATCGTCCGAAAAGCCTGAATGTGTACGCCGTGCCGGAAAATCCCAGTGCGGAAAGTGTCGCGCGGGCATTTGCCGCAAAAGTCGGTCAGCTCAAACCGAACCTCTGCTTCATCCACTTTGCCGACCCCGACACCGCCGGCCACAACTTCGGGGTCAATTCTCCGGAAAAACTCCAGGCCCTCGCGGATTGCGATGCCGCCTTGAGAATCGTGCGGGACGCCATCGAGGCGGCCGGGTTGCTGGACTCCAGCGTGATCATCGTCACCGCCGACCACGGCGGGCATGACCGCACGCCGGAGGAAAACGCCGACCGGCAGGCGCGGGGCGAGCCCCATCAGCCCGGGACCCATGGAGGTCCGCAATCCAGCGACGTCGTCATTCCCTGGATTGCCTGGGGCGAGGGCGTGAGGAAAAATCACACCATCACCACACGCGTTGTCACCTACGATACCGCCGCCACGGCCTTGTGGTTGCTGGGGATTCCGGTGCCGGAAGGATTCTGGGGACGTCCGGTGACGGATGCTTTTGAAAAACGATGAACGCCAAGATGAGCAGGAGTGTCTGAGACGCATGCCGCTGGAACGCATTTTGCCATGACGCCACTTGTTCTCATCGTCGGATTTCTGGGTTCGGGAAAAACCACCTTTCTCAAGTCGCTTCTTCCCGCCTTGAACGCAGCCGGGGTCGAACCACATGTCATCATCAATGACTATCAAAACGCCAAGGTGGACGCGGAGCAGCTCGGCGCGCTGACCAATGAGGTCAAGGCGATCAGCGGGGATTGCGTGTGTTGCGGCTCGCGCGACGAATTGCTGGGGGTATTGGAAAATTTCGAGCATAGCCCCGGCCGGGCGGTGGTGGTGGAAACCAACGGGACGACGGACAGCGAGCAACTCGTCGAAATGCTTTCCCTCGAACCGGGATTGCGAAAATTTTCCCTGCCGGTGCAAATGACGATCGTGGATGCCAAACGCTGGCAGAAGCGATTCTGGCACAATTCGCTCGAACGCGACCAGGCCCGCACGGCGACCCATCTTTTTCTTTCGCGTTCCGATGTGGTGGAACCGCGCCGGCTGGCGGACGTGGAAAAATCGCTGGCGGACCTCGGGCTGGGCGGGCGCCGCGTCGATGCGAATTCGCTGGCCGTGGAGATTCGCGCACTCTGTGACGATTTGGCGGCCAGGCCGGAGCGGTCTCTTGGCTGCGGCGAAGGCTGTTCGCATGACCATCACCATGAGCATGGGGAACACGAACATCATGAGCATTCGCATCAGGATCACCACTTCGCCTCGGTCGAGTTGGCCCTGCCGGACGCGGTTTCGCGCCAGCGTTTCGGCGAATTTCTCAAGACGCTGCCGGATGAAGTGATCCGGGCCAAAGGCATCGTGCGTTTCACGGATGCGCCGGACGAACTCTTCGTCTTTCAAAAAGTGGACCGCTTCGATGAACCGCAGTTTTTCCCCGTCGGAAAATCGCCGCGGGTTTCCACGCCGCTGGCATTGTTCATCGGTCCGCACCTGCCCGAGTCGTTGCTGCGTGATGCTTTGAAAACCTTGGTCTGATCCCTGCCGTTCCGGGTTTGGCCACCCATGACGCAGACGGATGTTGAATCCCTGCGGACAATTGCGAAGATCCGGCCATGGTATTCGCCACACAAGCCGCCGCCGTTTTTGGATTTTTGGGAGTCGCCCTGGGAGCTTTCGGGGCGCACGGATTGAAAGCCGTTCTGACTGCGAATGACACCGCAGCCATCTGGCAAACTGCCGTGCTTTACCATCTGGTTCACGCAGTTGCGTCGCTTTGGGCGGCGGGGCGGAATCCCACGGTGGTCTGGATATGGTTGGCGGGGATCGTGATTTTTTCCGGTTCTCTCTACGTGCTGGCGGTGACGAACATCAAATGGCTCGGTGCCATTACGCCGATCGGCGGATTGCTCTTCCTCGCCGGGTGGTTGTTCATTGCCATCAAGCCGCAATGATCGCAAAGCAGGAAACCCTGGAGGTCCGCACCCGCGGGAAGGGGACGTATGAGATCACCGATCAGGTCGCCCGCATTGTGCACGCGAGCGGGGTGGGGGCTGGCACCGTGACGGTTTTCATCCGCCATACCAGCGCCAGCCTGATCATGTACGAGAATGCTGATCCGAGCGCGCGCGCGGATCTCCATGAGTATTTTGAGCAGATCGCGCCCGAAGATGGCGACTATGTCCACACCCTGGAAGGTCCGGACGACACCACCAGCCACTTGCGCATGGCCCTGACCCGGACCAGTGAGGTGATTCCGATTCGCGATGGCCGGATGACGCTCGGCACCTGGCAGGGGATCTTCGTTTTTGAACACCGCCGCGCTTCGCATGCACGCCAGGTGGACGTGGTCGTGCTCGGGGTTTGATCATCGCGCCTCCCGGCAATTCCCGTGGTTTAATATTTTTTTGCATCGAAAGAGCCTTGACATAACGTACCTTTTGCAACTGAGTCTCATTATGATTTCCCTGCGTTTTCTCTCGATTCTCGGAGTTTCGTGCTTCGGGCTGATTTCCTCTTTGCCGGCATCCGAATCCACGGCGACGGCCGCGAGTGTGAAGAGCTATCTGCTCACGAAACTCGAGAAGATCCAGGCTGCCTCGCAGGATTTTGTCAAGAATAGCGAAGCGTATGCGGCGTTGGTGGCGGCGAATGGCGGCGTGGAATCCGCAGCCAAGGCTCAACCTGCGGAACTGTCCAAGCTCGTCGCCGCCATGCAAGAGAACTACAAGGCGATGGACAGTTTCGGGTACGAGACGATCGAGGGCATTGTGGCCGGAGTTCCCTCCCTGGCCGACTACGACATTTACCTTGATGCCGGGGTGCCGGCCGCGCAGGGACCGGATGGCGTGGCACCGGTGGAGCTTGTCTTGGCCGACGGGAAACGCATCGAAAAGCAGGGCGCGCTCTTCACCTACATCATCGAACCGGCTTTGTGGGGCGGGGACAAACGCTGGGTCGTCGAGTCCGGTGGAAAGACCCTGCCACGTCCGGAGATCCTTGTGGCGGCGGCTCATGACGTGAACAAAAAGATCGGCGAACTCGTAGCCGATGCCAAAGCTTGGAATGCATCCGTCGCGGATTGTTTCGGCGCGATGGTGGTGATGACGCCGACGCTCTCTGATTATTTCGAGGACTGGAAAGAATCGCGCTATTCCGAGGGAAAATCAGGCCGCT
>JBMOHI010000319.1:0-3382 GCA_049317925.1 Terrimicrobiaceae bacterium | reverse complement strand
AGTTTTTCGGTCAGTTCCACAAAAATTCGTGATGAAGGAGGGGGAAGCGTGGCATAAACGCGGTTTGATGCGAAGTGCCCTTCTCGTTCCATTCCTCTTGCTCGCTCTGACCTTGACGGCCATGGCGCAGGAGCCGCCGCCGAAACTCAAAGTCGGGATTTTTGATTTCCCCCCGCTGGCCATGAAGGATGAGGACGGGCATTGGTGCGGGCTGGCGGTGGAGTTGTGGGAGGAGGTCAGCACGCGGGCGCAGGTGGCGTACGAATACGAGGAAGTCCCGCTGGACAAAATCATCGGCAAGTTATCGAGCGGAGAGATCGACCTTGCCGTCGGCGTTCTGGGCGTTTCCGCCGAACGCGAGCGGGTGATCGATTTCACCCAGCCGTATTTGGAAAACACCGCCGCCGCCGCGTTTCTGAAGAACGCGCGGCATCCGGCCTTCCGGGAATTGTGGGCCGAACTCACCCAGCATGATTTGCTCAAGGTGCTTCTTTTCATGCTGGTGGCGCTCTTGGTTTTCAGCCTGATTCTGTGGCTGGTTGAGCGCGGGGTTCACACCGGGCATTTCGGCGGCAAACCGATTCATGGCTTCGGTTCCTCGGTCTGGTTCTCGGCCGTGACCATGACCACGGTCGGCTACGGGGACAAAACGCCGCAGACTTTGCCCGGGCGGATCCTGGCTTTTCTGTGGATGTTTTTCGGCATTCTCTTGGTCAGCGCCTTCACCGGCACGGTGGCATCGAGCCTGACCGTTGCGCGGCTGAACCAGTCGATTGACCGCATGAGCGATCTGTCGCGGTTCCGCAACGGGGTCATGAACGGCTCCCTGATCCAAAATGCCATGGGCGAAGCCGGCATTCGCGCCCAGGCCTTTCCCTCGCTCGAAGCGGGACTCAAGGCCCTCGAAAACAAGGAAATCACCGCCATGGTCGGTGATGCCGTGAGCCTGCGCTATCTGGTCGGGAGAGACCACCCGGACACCCTGGTCGTGGACAAATTTCCCGCCTCCCGCATCGCCTTTGCCATGGCGGCGCGGCCGGGATTGACCAATTTTCAGGACATCAACGTCGCCCTGATCGACGTGATCAGCACACTGGAATGGGACCGCGCGGTGGATCGCTGGATCGGCACGGACCCGTCCCGGTGAGTTGAGACGAAATCTCTCCTGATATGAGCTTGCGTGGGATGCGCCTTCTCCTCTAGTTCCATGGCAAGCATGGCACTTGTCGTCCAACGTCCGAAACTCAATCTCGCGGAAAAACTCTACCTTCCCGCCATCGTGGCCGGCCTGGCCATCACCTTCAAACACCTGCGCCGCCTTCTCAGCGGACAGACCAAGGTGACGATGCAATACCCCGAGGAAAAATGGGATTCCCATCTGCCGGCCCACTACCGCGGCGCACCCGCGCTGGTGAAGGACGAACACGGCAAGGACCGCTGCGTGGCCTGTCAGCTTTGCGAATTCATCTGTCCGCCCCGCGCCATCACCATCCAGCCCATGGAAATCCCCAATTCTGACCGTTGGGCCAAGTCGGAGAAACGGCCCAAGGAATTCGAGATCGACATGATCCGCTGCATCTACTGCGGCCTCTGCGAGGAGGTCTGTCCGGAGCAGGCCATTTTCCTGAAGAAGGAATACTCCATCACCGGTTACAGCCGGCAGGACATGAAGCACGACAAGGAGAAGCTTTACGATATGGGCGGTGTCGTGGAGGGGCTCGTTTACAAGTGGAACGAAAAAAAGTAGCCGGGTCGTCCGCGGGTTGTTAAAAACCCAGCCGCCTTACCATCATGGAGATTGTTTTATTCTGGATATTCGCAGTTCTGATGCTCGCCTTCGGGCTTGGTGTCGTCTTTTTGCGGAATCCGGTTTCGAGTGCACTCAGCCTCGTCATGTCCTTTGTGGCCCTGGCCGCGCTCTTCATCACTCTGGATGCCTTTTTCATCGGCGTGATCCAGATCCTGGTCTATGCGGGCGCCGTGATGGTGCTCTTCCTTTTCATCATCATGCTCCTCGACCTGCGCGGGGAAGAAACGCGCCGTCTCAACCTCGCCGCCTGGACCGGTGGGGGCCTGGTCGTGGCGGGATTCGTCGGTTTGCTTTTCAAAGTGGTCTCCGCCCAGCCGGGTTTCGCCTTTCCGAAGCCACCCATCTCCCGCCCGGAAATCAGCGACGTCGCGCTCGTGGGCTGGACGCTTTTTCACAAATTCAACCTGCCCTTCCAGATTATCGGCGTCCTCCTCCTGGTCGCGACAATCGGCGTCGTGCTCTTGAGCAAGAAGGAGCTGAAATGAGTGCGGAACGCGGAGTGCGGAGTGCGGAATGGGCTGCCCGGCGAGCCGGGAATTCCAGACCTGCCTTCATTCCGCAATCCGCACTCCAAAATCCGCAATCCCCATGACGCCGACCCTCGCGCATTATCTGATTGTCAGCGGACTGCTCTTCACCATCGGGCTGGCCGGGGTTCTGCTGCGGCGCAACATCATCATCATTTTCATGTGTCTGGAGCTGATGCTCAACGCCGCCAACCTCTCCCTTGTGGCCTTCTCCCGTTACAATCTGACCATGGAAGGCCTGCCGAACTACAATGGCCAGGTGCTCGTTTTCTTCATCATAACCGTGGCGGCCGCAGAGGTCGCGGTGGGCCTCGCCATTATTGTTGCTCTTTTCCGCGCCCGGCAAACGACCCATGTCGAGGACCTCGACAGCATGAAATTCTAGCCGCATGAACGCTGCCACCGTTCCTTGGATTATTCTTTTCACGCCGCTCGTCGCCGCGGCGCTCATCCTGTTTTTCGGGAAACTCTCGAAACCCTTCAGTGCCGGGCTGGCCATCGGCGCGGCCCTCATCTGCGGGGTGCTGAGTTGGTGGCTTTTCGGTCAGCCGGATGCGACTGCGGTCAACAGCTTCCCCTGGCTGAGTCTGCCCGGCGGCTTCACCGTGCCGATCGGGGTGACGGTGGATCACCTCAGCAAGGTCATGCTCGTGGTGGTGAATACCATCGCGCCGCTCGTCTTCATTTATTCCCTCGGATACATGAAGCACGAAGAGGGCTACTGGCGCTACTTCGCCGGTCTGTCGCTCTTCCTGTTCTCCATGCTCGGCATCGTTCTGGCCGACAATTTTTTGATGATGTTCATCTTCTGGGAACTGGTCGGCGTGAGTTCCTACATCCTGATCGGACACTACTATAGCAAGGACTCGGCGGCGGACGCCAGCAAGCAGGCTTTCCTGGTCAACCGCATCGGCGACTTCGGTTTCATGCTCGGCATCCTGACCTTCTGGGGGCTGACCGGCTCGGTCGTCTTCAGTGAGATTTTCCAAAAAATCCCCGCTCTGGAAACGCACGGCGTCTATCTCGTCATTGCCTGCGTGTTGGT
>JBMOHI010000318.1:0-3428 GCA_049317925.1 Terrimicrobiaceae bacterium | reverse complement strand
CGACGCAGGAATTCGAGGACGACCGCTATCTCGTCAATCCGCCGAACCGCTGCTATTTCTGCAAGGCGGAGCTTTTCACGCGGATGGACGAACTCGCGCGGACTCGCGGTTTTGCCGCCATCGCCTATGGGGAAAATGCTGATGATCCGGCGCACTTGCGGCCGGGCTCGCAGGCCGCGGCGGAGTTTGCCGTTCTCGCACCCTTGAAGGAGGCGGGACTGACCAAGGCGGACGTGCGGGAGCTTTCCCGCGCCTGGGGGCTGCCGACGGCGGATGCGCCGGCTCAGCCGTGTCTTTCCTCGCGCATTCCGCACGGCACGCCGGTCACCCGCGAGGCCATTGCGCTGGTTGAGCGAGGGGAGGAATTTGTGCGGTCGCTCGGATTCCGGGTTTTTCGCGTGCGGTATCTCGAGGGTGATGCGGCCGGCGCGCGCGTGCAGATCGCGCCGGATGAGATGGCGGCCCTGGAGGGACGGCACGAGATCCTCGCGGACGGCTTGCGCCGGGCGGGTTTCGGTTTTGTGGAGATTGACCCTCTTGGATATCGCAACGCAGCGTGAGCCAGGTCCCCAAGGCCTTCCGGCAGCGCATCGCCGAGCATAACCGTCATTGCTGGCTGGCGGCGGCGCTTAGTTTGGTCGGAGCCGCGCTGGTTTGGATGTTTTTCGGCGCGATTTTTTTCAGTGCGGTCCTGCTTTTTGAGGCCATTCGCACCGGCGACACGAACATCCTCAAGCCGCCGTGGTGGATCTATCCCGCCGGGGCCGCGCTTGCGCTCGGGCTGTTTGTCCTGGCGGCCCTCGACCGTTGGATCCATCGCTACCGGCCGCCGTCGGACCGCGCCATCATCGGCTGGCACTTGATTCCCGATGTGTTGTTTCTGCCGGCCAGTACGACGTTCGGGATCTGGGATCATCTGGCGGCGAGAGTCAGGCTCTCGCGATCTGAGCGCGCGGAGGCCTGGCGTTTGCTGCTGGCGATCTGGCAAATGGAGCGGCCCAGCACGGCTTTGTTGGGGTTCGAATTCCCCGATGCCCGCCGGCTGGTGAAGCTCCTGATGGCCCTGCAGCTTCTTGGCTGGATCGATCTCCATGGCGGGGACGAGGAGTGGTATTATCGCGTCCGCACCGACGAGGAACGGAACCTGCGGGAAATGCTGCCGGAGGAAACGGAGAGTTAGCGGCCGAGCAAGTCCGCCGCGGCGGCCTGTCCGGAGGTCCAGGCGGATTCGATTTTTCCCTGCAAGAAGGCGTCGCCGATGATGTAAAAACCCGCGTCGAACCGCAGGAAGGCGTTTCCTTCCATCGGCCGGGCGCAACGGGCGAATCGCCAGCGCTGGACGTGGCGGGGCTTCAGAGACGCGAGCGTTTCCGGATCCAGTGCCGCCGCATCCTGCAGAAGAATCCGGGCCGCGCCGTCAAGGTCGCCGTCCACATGGCGGGCGCTGAATTCCGATGAGCCGTGCAGAACGATAAACCTCCGCTCCGGTCGCTCGCGGCGTTTGGTGAAATCCGCCCCGATCCACGCGAGGTTTCCCTCTCTCACCTGCACGCCCCGCCAGGCCGGGTCGGGGCCGGTGGTTTCGGCGATGACGGCGAGGCAGGACTCGAATGGCACCCCCGCCGCCTCGTGATCGATGCCAACGATCCCGCCTGCGAAAGCCATGGTTTGCGGCAGAGGTGCTGAGGAGAAAACTGTCGCCGCACGGATGATCCCGCCGCCCTCGCATTCCACGGAAAAGTTGTCTCCGTCGGACACCACGCGAATGACCCGGTGCTCGCGCCGGACCTCCAGTCCATCTCCCAACGTTTTGGCCAGCGCCGTCATTCCGTCCGCGCAGGCGAAACGCGGATGCGCATCAACGGAACCTGGCGGTTCGATCCGGCCGTTGACGGCCTGATGAAAGCCCCGGCTCCATTCGAAGCACACGCCGGCTTCCAACCAGGTTTCGGTTTGTTTTTGAAAAGCCGCGGACCGTGCTGTGAAAAACTGCGCCCCGTGATCGACCGGAATTCCGTCGAGGCGACGGGTGGCCGCGCGACCGCCCAGCCCCCGGCTTTTGTCCAGAATCACCACCCGCCGGCCCCCGGCGGTCAAGGCACGGGCGGCGCTCAGGCCGGACAGCCCTGCTCCGATGATGCAAACATCGACGGAAGAATTTTCCATGCCGTCCCGTTACGAGACAAGCTGCGGGGTTGATGTCGGCGGCGTGGTGTTGGTCGCATCCGGCTTGCGCTTGCGAACCACCGCCAGAATCACAAAAGCAATCTCCACGACGACGAAGAGCAGGGCCCAGCCGAATCCCCCGGTGCCGAAACCGTAGCTGTGCAGACCGACCCCGAGGACGAAGTTCACCCCATACCACGCCATCAAGACTCCCAGAAAGGCCAGCACGGAGCCCACCGCCATGCCGAAACCGCCCCATTTTCCCGCGATGCGCCCATGCAGAACGATGAGGTAGCCGAGCAACGTGATGAGCGCCCAGGTTTCCTTCGGGTCCCAATCCCAGAAACGTCCCCAGGAATAGTTCGCCCAGACTCCGCCCAGAATCGTTCCCGCGGCCAGGAGAAGGACGCCGACTTGCAGGGTGCGGTAGAGATTGTTGTAGAGCGCGGCCTCCGGCTTGCGGCCGCGGATCACCTGACCCAGGGCGATATGGGCGATGCCGAGCGCGAGGGCGAACGCTGCATAGCTGAGCGTGATCGAGGTCACATGGGTCGAAAGCCAGAAGTTATCCCGCAGCACCGGCACGAGCGGATTAATGGCGGGATTGAGCGCCACCGGCTGGGTATCGGCCAGGATGAGTGAGACCACCGCCACGGGCAGCGCACCGAGGAGAAACGTGCGGCTGCGATAGATCGCCTCAAAAATCAGCGCGAAGAAAATCGTGCCGAAGGCCACCCAGATCACCGACTCGTACATGTTCGTCACCGGAGCGCGGCCGCTGATCAGGATGCGCGCGACAAAGCCAGTGAGTTGCAAAAGAAATCCCAGCCCGGCAAAAAACCAGGCCGCCGCATAACCGCGGCGCGAACCCGCCACCAACAGCGCGATGCCGGCCACTACATACGAAATCCAGGCCCAGCGGAAGGGATGGATTTTCTGATAAAGTGTCTCCAGTTTGATCCTCCAGGCCGGGGGCTGGAACTGCGGCTGGATGCCGGCCATGGCCACGCGGAACGCGTCCGCCGCCCGGGCGAAGCCGGCTTCGTTTCCGGCCATGAACGGCATTTGCAATGACGCGATCACGACCGGCGGCAACAAGGCCCACGTTCCCTCCGCCGCTTCGGGATTGGCCACGAAGCGGAAGGCTGATCCGTTGACCAGCGACTCAAACTCTGCCAGGCGCATCCCAACTTCCGCCGCCTCCTTGGGCAGGCCGCTCAATCGTTGGTTTCCCGGCCGCGCCCGCAGGGCCTGCGCCTCGG
>JBMOHI010000317.1:0-3451 GCA_049317925.1 Terrimicrobiaceae bacterium | reverse complement strand
GGGCGGCGGGGGAAGGCGATGCGGCGGTCGCGGGCGAGCAGTTCCATCTTGTTTCGGCGGGCATTCTCTTTCAGGCTCACGGCAGGTGCAACCATCATGAGTTTTATCGAATCGGTTTTTGCCAAGTTGAAAAGGCATCCCAAGCGGATTGTTTTCCCCGATGGGGATGATCCCCGCGTAGTTAAAGCCAGCCAGGTTTTTTATGAAAAGGACGCTGGGGTTCCGGTGCTCATCGGCAAGCGTGATGTCATCGAAAGCGTGGCAAAGGCGGAAAATGCCAGCCTGGATCATGTGGCGATTATTGATCCGGAGACGTCCTCCGATCTGGAGATGTTCTGTCAGCGTCTGGAGAAGCTCGAGCGCTACAAAAAGATGGGCCTGAAGGATTCGCGGGCCATCATGACGAATCCGAATTATTTCGCGGCCATGATGCTGCAGCTCGGGCAGGTGGATGCGCTGGTGGGCGGGGTGAATAGTTACTCTGGCTCGCTGCTCCGTCCGCTCATCCAGTTGGTCAAGCCGCTGCCGCACGCGCCCTTGATTTCCGGCTGCATGATCGCGCAGGTGCCGGACAAAACCTACGGCGACGAAGGAGTGCTCTTTTTTGCCGATTGCGGTGTCGTTCCGGATCCCACCACGGAACAACTGGCTTCCATCGCGGTGCAGACAGGGATGGTGGCGCGGCAGGTCTTTGGAGCCCGGCCGCGGGTGGCCATGTTGAGTTTTTCCACCAAAGGGAGTGCGAAAACGCCCTCGACCGAAAAGGTCGCCGGGGCGGTGGATCTCGTGCGCAAGCTGGCCACGGAACTAGGGGCCGAGATTGCGGTGGACGGCGAAATGCAGGCGGATACCGCGCTCGTGCCGGAGCTCTCGGAGCGGAAAATGGGTGCGAGCCTGGTGGGAGGAAAGGCCAACGTGTTGATTTTTCCCGACCTCAACAGCGGTAATATTGCCATCAAACTTCTGCAGTATCTGGGTGGCGCGAAAGTTTACGGACAAATCCTGCTGGGCCTCTCCCGGCCGGCGGCGGATCTTTCGCGCGGTGCGAGTGTCGAGGACATCGCGGCGGTGGCGGCGTTGGTCGGGCTGCAAGCCATCGAGTACCGCAAGCTGTATCCCGAGGAACCCGCGACGGTCTAATGGCCCAGGTCTCAGGTCCCAAGTCGTTTCCTCGCAGGCAGGCTTCGGACCTTGGAGCTGTCACTTCGGGCTGCCCGGCATGAACGCGACCACGCCCCGGCTCTTCATCGCCGCCACGGAACAGAATGCGGGTAAGACCACGACTTCCCTCGGTTTTTACGCTGCGCTGCGGAAGGATTTTCAACGGATCAGTTTCATCAAGCCGGTGGGTCAGCGTTTCGTGGAGGTCGAGGGCAAACAGATTGATGAGGACAGCGTGCTGATCCGCGACACCTTCGGCACGGAGGTGCCAATCGAGGACATGAGCCCGATTGCGGTCGAACCGCAGTTCACCCGGCGCTACATCAATCACGCCAACAACGACACGCTTGTGCGCCGCATCCAGCATTCCTTCGACCGCACGGCCTGGGAGAAGGATTTCGCCATTATTGAGGGCACCGGGCACGCCGGAGTCGGCAGCGTTTTTGATCTTTCGAACGCGCGCGTGGCCAGCCTTTTGAAAAGCAAGGTGCTGTTGATCACGCCCGCCGGCATTGGGCGGCCGATCGATGAAGCGGCGGTGAACAAGGCGCTTTTCGACAAGGAAAACGTCGAGGTGATCGGGGTGATCATGAACAAGGTTTTGGAGGACCGTATGGAGTCCATCGCGGACATCGCGCGGCGCGGTTTCGAACGGCTGGGGCTGGAACTTCTTGGTATGATTCCGCGCGAGCGCATGCTCTCCCAGCCGACCCTCGATCAGATCTGCCACAATATCCGTGGGAAGTTTTTCCAAGGGGCGAGAAAAGGCCGCAAGCGCATCGAAAAGGCCATCATCGGGGCGGTGAGTTCGCACAACATTCTGCGCGGCATCGAGCCGGACAGCCTGCTCATTATTCCCGGCGATCGCGAAGATGCCATCCACGCGGTGGTGGCGCGTTCGCGGGAGGCGGATGGCGGCCCGTTTTGCGGGATGGTTCTGTCCGACGACATCCAGCCCCGCAAGGAACTGGCGGATGCAATCCGGCAATCCCCGCTGCCGGTCATCACTTCGAGCCTCGACATTTATCTCATCGCCAGTCGCATCCATTCCATGACGGTGAAGACCCTGCCGGGCGATACGGAAAAAATCGACCGCATCCAGACCCTGGTGAGCACTTATGTGAACATTCCGCGGATTCTTGAAAAAATCCGCTGATCTTTCGGCCGGTCCGTGTCAGCATCGTCCCGATGAAAAAGATCCTTCTCCCCCTCGTCGCGCTGATTTTCGCAGGAACCCTTCCGGCCCAGGAACCGGCGGCCCGCGTGCAGACGATTTTTCAGAATCTCATGAGCGCCGTGCAGACGGCTGACCATTCCGCCATGACGCTCAACGGCGACGCGGCTTTCAAGGCCGGCTTGACCAAGGAGATGGTGGATAAGGTTTCCGCCCAACTCGCGCCCCGCATTCAGGCGGGTTACAGCACGACGTTTCTCACCGCCATGCGGCAGGCCAGCTATGAGGTTTTCATTTGGAAACTTTCATTCAAGGACGGCAAGGATGACATGCTGGCCAAAGTGGCGCTGAACAAGGACGGTCAGGTCGCCGGTTTCTGGATTAATTGATCCGGCTCTGCGGAGGCGGCGGCCTCGAAACATTGACACTGGCACGCGGGTTGCTTCTAATCGCGGTCTATGAGATTCCCGCTGCCTTTGACGGCGAAAATTGCCAGCTACATCATCGGCAAAAAACTGCGGGGCGTGCAAAAGTTCGCCACCGTTCTTCAACTCGAACCCCTGCACACCTGCAACCTCACTTGCACGGGATGCGGGCGGATCCGGGAATATTCCACCTCGCTCAAGGATGTTATGCCCCTGGAGGATTGCCTCGGCGCGGCCCAGGAGTGCGGGGCCCCGATGATCTCCATCTGCGGCGGGGAACCGCTGATTTATCCGCAGATCGAGTCCCTGGTTGAGGGCCTGCTCGGACAGGGCCGCATCGTGTACATCTGCACCAACGGACTCTTTATGCGCAAAAAGATGCGCGATTTTCTTTCCCAGGAACTGGCCCGCCCGGGAGGCCGGCCGCACTGGGTGGAGGAAAGACTCCAAGTTCTGCTTTCCGAGGAATTGATCAAGCCCGAGGAGGCGGAGAAAATCCGCGCGTCCGCCGCCGGTTTCGAGTCCAAGCCCGTCATTGCTCCGTCGCGCTACATGTATTGGAACGTCCACCTCGACGGCCTCGAGCGCACCCACGATCTCATCGTCGAGCGCGAGGGCGTCTTCAAGGAATGCATTGCCGCCATGCGCATGGCCAAGATCCTCGGATACCAGGTCGCCACCAACACGACGA
>JBMOHI010000316.1:0-3465 GCA_049317925.1 Terrimicrobiaceae bacterium | reverse complement strand
TTGCCAATGACCAGGGATACTGGCTGCGGGGTCTGAATCCGTCCGCCGAGTGGGGATTTCTTCTTCCGGAGAAAAGCCGCCAGAGTTTGGCCCTCACGGACCCCGACCTTTGGCAGGACATTTCGCGGGGGATGAATGGAACGCGGAAACCCAACGGGGGATTGGTGGTCTTCGACACGGTGAGTTTGCGGACCGGAGAACAAAGCGCCGGAGTCCGCGGGGCTCAACCGGCTTGGAAAATCATGACCTGGCTGACCCCGGACGCCATTGCGGTCCGGGAAAGTTCCAACGCGGGTCAGGTCTGGTGGTGGGTGGCGCTGGCTTTGGGATTTTTCATGCCCGCGACGTACCTCATGGTCTCTGATCGGGATCAAAAACGCGAAGCATCCCGTTCGCGGGAGAGGACCAGGGCTCTCTTGGAAAGCATCGCTGACACCTCCGCCGACGGGATCATTGCCGGCGAAGCGGTTCGTGATGCGGAAGGGGATATCAAGGATTTCCGGCACGTCTTTTCCAATCCGTCCGCCTCTCAGATTCTCAAAACGTTCGAACGTGAGGAAACCCGGACGGAGAGCAAACAGGAGTTCCCGCTTTTTTTCTCCTCGGATTTTTTTGCGCAGTGCGTGCAGGTTGTGATCACCGGTCTGCGGTTCGAAACCGAGCAATCCGCGGAATGCCCCAGCCTCGGACGGCGGTGGTTCCGGATTTTTGTGGTGAAGCTGGGCGACGGGGTGGTCTTGTCGTTTTCCGATGTCACCCGCCAGAAATTCGCGGTCAATGAACTGCTCCAAGCCAAGGAATCCGCTGAGGTGGCCAACCGGGCCAAGACCCAGTTCCTGACTATGATGGGTCACGAGATCCGCACGCCGATGAACGGGCTTCTGGGCTTCGCTTCCCTGCTGGAAAAGACCGACCTGACCACGGAGCAACTAGATTACGTATCCACCCTACGCCACAGCGGTGAGGCACTGCTCCGCATTCTGGACGACATTCTGGATTACTCCCACATGGAGTATGAAGCCCTGCATGTGAAATCGGTTCCGGTGGACTTGAAGGAGATGGTCACCCAGGTCGGTCAGCTTTTCACCCTCGCCTTGGGGGACCGCAATCTGGAACTGGTTACACGGGTGGCTCCTGACGTGCCGCCTTTTGTCGTGAGTGACGATGTGCGGCTCCGGCAGATTCTCGTCAACCTCGTCGGCAATGCCTTGAAATTCACCGAGGAGGGCTTCCTCCTGATCAAGGTGGTGCGGGAAACCCGAGCAATAGGCGACTACATCGTGTTTCACGTGGTGGACAGCGGACCGGGTGTCTCGCCCGAGATGATCGAGCGGTTGTTCAAGCCATTTAGCCAGGTTGACTCCACCTTCACCCGCCGGTTCGGGGGAACGGGTCTCGGGCTTTCGATCTGCAAGCGATTGGTTGAAACGATGGGCGGAGAAATCGGCGTCAATACGGCTCCCGGGAAGGGCTCGGATTTCTTCTTTTCCCTTCCCGTCAGAACCCCGCATTTCCCCGCCAAAAATCTCGTTTCCGTCCGGGAAAGTTATTCGGCCCGTGCGGACCTCCGTATTCTGGTCGTTGATGACGACGCCATCAATCGCAAACTGATCCAGCGCATGATCGAGAAGATTGGCGCAGAGGTGACGCTGGCGGAGTCGGGGGCGCAGGCCATCAGGGCCTTTGAGCAATCGGCTTTCGACCTCATCTTGATGGACATCCAGATGCCGGGAATGGATGGATTGGAAACGACGCGTCGAATCCGGGAGATCGAAGAATCCCGCGGACGGCTTCACCGCACGCCCATCTCTGCGCTCACGGCGAACTCGGGACAGAAAAATCGCGAGATGTGCTTTGAAGCCGGCATGGATGAGTTTCTCTGCAAGCCGATCCGGATTCACGATCTCGAGAGCTTGATCGAAAAAAACACGGTCTGATTGTCGCCCCGCGCTTGCCAAAAGCCCACGCCGTGATATTTATCACCCTCCCTTCCCGAGGAGGGGTGAATGCATCGCTAGCTCAATGGTAGAGCAGAGCACTCTTAATGCTTTGGTTGTAGGTTCGAGTCCTACGCGGTGCACCAGAAAAAGCCGGCCTCCAACCTGGTCGCATCTCTAAACGGAGTCTCTCATGGAATGGTATTGGTGGGCATTTTTTTTGCTGATTGTTGCGCTTCTCTTGGGGGCGGATCTCGGCCTGTTTCAACGGCGCGCCCATGAGGTCACGGTCAAGGAAGCCCTGCAATCCACGGCGCTGCGGGTTTTGCTGGCCCTGTTTTTTTGCGCGGCCATTTATCTTGGTTGGATCGGCAGCTACGACACCCCGGCGCTCCAAGCCAAGGCTGGAGTGGAGTTTCTCACCGGGTATCTGGTCGAGATCGCCCTGAGCATTGACAACGTTTTTGTCTTTGCCCTCATTTTCCGGTATTTCCGCGTGCCGGCCGAGTCCCAGCACCGAGTGCTTTTCTGGGGTATTCTCGGAGCGCTGATCATGCGCGCGGTCATGATTTTTGCCGCCATCGCGCTTTTGGAAAAGTTCCATTGGGTCATCTATATCTTCGCCGCCATTTTGATTTACGGCGGCATCAAAATGATCCGGGACGACAAGGAGGAGAGTGATCCGTCACAGAATCCGATTCTCAAGTTGTTTCACTGTTTCATTCCCGTTACTAAGGAGTTCGGCGGGCAGAAGTTTTTTGTCAGGGAGGCCGGGCGGCTTATGGCCACGCCGCTCTGTCTGGTCCTGGTGGCGATCGAGACCACGGATTTGATTTTCGCGGTCGATTCGATTCCCGCCGTGGTCGCCATCACCCAGGATCGCTTCATCGTCTTTACCTCAACTATCTTCGCCATCCTCGGACTCCGCGCCCTCTATTTTGCCCTGGCTGGAATTCTGAAATTATTCCGGTTTCTCCATTATGGCCTCTCAGCCATTCTCATTTTCATCGGCGTGAAGATGCTTCTCTCCCACACGCCCTTTGCCATTCAGACCGTTCAATCCCTGGCCGTGGTTCTCACGCTGTTGATTGCTTCGGTGGTGGCGTCTCTGGCCATCAAAGACAAGCCGTACGGCGAAGGCGATCCGTCGTAGGTGGCACCCGCCGGGTCTTGACCCCTTCGGCCTGCCCGCGCAGGATGCCGGTTCTTCTAATGCAGCAACTTCAATGGGACCTCTCGTTTTTGGCGGAAAATTCCGTAGTGCGGACCAAGCGCTTCGGTATTCCCGCTGAGGCCAAGACGGTTCGATACCCGATCCGGCTGCTGCGGTATTGGTTCGGGTATCACCTCTTGCGCGAGGAGGCGCAACGATCGGCCCGTCCGCTTGATGTCGCCGAAGTCGGCGTCCACACCGGCCAGATGCTGGAGTTTCTGCGTTCGGCGCCCGTCGTGCCGTCGTTTGCGCAATGGACAGCCGTTGATGCGGTGATGCTGACGGAGAAACTGCGCAAAGCCGGCTATACGGATT
>JBMOHI010000315.1:0-3465 GCA_049317925.1 Terrimicrobiaceae bacterium | reverse complement strand
ACGTTTGAGGGGCGTATGCCGAAAGGCATGGGGGTTCAAGTCCCCCCCCGAGCACTTTTTTTCTTTCGCACCCCGGCGCAATTTTTTCTCGATCCTGCGGCAAATATCCCCTTGCAACCCGCCAAAGCGGCGTAAGTTTAAATACGTCCTTTCCCCTCCCATGGAACGATCAACCGCTTTAGGCAAGGTGTCCGCGATCAGAGAGTCGCTGGAGTCTCTGAATGAGGGCGGCTATCACGTATTGGCCTCCGCCTACATACAGGGCTTCGCGCCAGATGATGCGGGCAAGACCTACCGCCACATTTATATCGAACTCGATAACGAGTCGTTGCGAATCATTCAAGATTCCCAAACGAGCGAGTCCGCGCTGTCCTGACTCATCGTCTGGGGACAGACTTCCACTCCACGCTTCCCCGTACCTCGTCCACCGTCAGCCAGGCCCAGGCAGCGGGTGCGCCTTTGTCCGGCTTGCCGACGGTGCCGGGATTCAGAACCCGCGTTTGCCCGGCCATTTCGTCCCGCGGCACGTGGGTGTGGCCGTGCAGGAGAAAATCCGCGCCGCCGGGACGGGACGGCGGAATGTGAATCAGCCGGAAGGTCTTTCCCCCGCGATCGAGCGCGAGCACCGGGGGCAGGTCGAGGCCCCAATCGTTGTTGCCCAACACACCGTAGAAAGGCGGACCGAGAGATCGCACGGCGTTCAAGGTCGCCAGATCGCAAAAGTCGCCCAGATGCCAAATCTCGTCGGCCTCCCGGATTTCCTGGGCGACTGATTCCGGGAAGCGTCCGTGGGTGTCGGCAATGACGGCAATCCGCATAGCGAAACCTATCCCGAAAACGGCGTTTCCTTGTAGCGGAAAACGTAAGTTTTCCGTCAGCGCTGCTCCCGATCCTATTCTACGGAAAAAATCCGCTGCCTTCTCGCAGAAATCCCCACAAAAATATTGACACCACTCAAATATACGACCATATTGATCGTTATTATGAATGGTGGGATCGCCAAGTGGTAAGGCACGGCTCTGCAAAGGCTGAATACGCAGGTTCGATTCCTGCTCCCACCTCCCCTTTTTTTATGAAAACATCCGCCAAAGTCCGCCCCATCAGGCAAGCTTCAGCCGACCGTCAGGTCGGCTGCGTTCGCTTGAGCGACCTGGCGGCGGCGGCGGGTTCCATCCGGTCCAGACAGGCAGGGCATGGCGACCACGCGCTGGCGGGGCTGCTGCGGCGGCTTTTGCAGGATCCGGATACACAGATTCAGCAAAAGGCCCGCCATTCCCTGCTCCGGCTGGCGGCGTGAGATTGTCATGACCCTTCGCACCAGAGCACAGGGCCGGAAACGTTTCCCCGGTTTTCCCGCTTCCGAGTCGGGTGCGGGCCGGTCTTGTCGCTGTCGCGCCTGATACCCGGCTGGCAATTCCGCGTTTCGTGATTCCCGGAACGCGCCTTCTGCCAACCGGTCCCGCCGTTTGCCATTCCATCGCTCTACGCCATTTTCATGACTCCATCTAAAGAATTCACCACTTCATCATCCCGCAAAAAAGGACCACCCGTCCCGCTCGAAACCCTGCAGAGAGGCACCCTCAAAGTCGCAGCCTTCGAGGGATTCGCCCCGTTCGCCTGGCGGGAGGGCAACGAAGCGCGCGGACGCGATATTGCCTTCCTGCAACGCTTCGCCGCGGCCCAACAACTGGACCTGGCTGTGGAGTTTTTCGCCTTTGACCAACTGTGGGAACTCCCCGCCAGGGGCAAAGCCGACATTGCCGCCAGCGGCATCTCGCTTTCACCTCACTCGCGAACCTGCCTGACAAACTGGAGCGTGCCCTATTCACGGGTGCGCCGCACCCTGCTGCTCCGGACGGAGGACAGTTCGCGTTTCCACAGGATGGCGGACTTCGCGCAGAAGCGGATCGCCGTGGTGGCGCGGTCCCTCGCTCACGAGCATTTTCTGGAGGCGGCACCTCGCGGAGCCGCTCTGTCATTTTGCGAAACTCTCGACCATGGCATCCGGGATCTGCTGGACGGACGGGTAGATGCCGTGGGAACAGGCGACGTGAGCGCGCGGCATCATCTCTCCCTCCACGCCGGGCTGGGCCTGCTCGACGTGCATGACGACAGGAATCCCGAATACATCGCGTTCGCCGTGCGGCCGGGCGGGCGTTTGCAGGAAACGCTCGACGCCTTTATTGCCAGGCACGCTTCGCTGTACTGATCTTCGGGCTGGCGGACCGATGCGCATTTGACGGCGCTTCCCAAAACTTACAGACTCCGGGTTTGTCATATCTTATGTGGAAAACCGCTCATGAGCATGTCCTGAAACTGATCGCCTACGAGCCCGGCAAGCCGGTCGAGGAACTGGCCCGCGAGATGGGGCTTCAGCCTGCGGACATCATCAAACTGGCCTCCAACGAAAATCCGCTCGGCCCCTCGCCCAAGGCGCTGGCCGCCATGCGGGAAACGCTGGAGCGTTCGCATTTCTATCCCGACGGCGGCGGCTGGGCCTTGCGCAGTGCGATCGCGGAAAAACTCGGGCTCGCCCGGGAGAACGTCGTTCTGGGCAACGGCTCGAATGAGATCATCGAGTTCATTGGCCACGCATTTTTGCGACCGGGCGATGAGGTCGTGACCGCGCGTCACGCCTTTGCCGTTTACACCCTCATGGCCCAGCTCTTCGGCGCAAAAACCGTCGAGGTGCCGGACCCCGGCTACACCCACGATCTTGATGCCATGCTGGCCGCCATTACCCCGCGCACCCGGCAGGTCTTTGTGGCCAACCCGAACAATCCCACCGGCACCATGGTGGGTCAGGAAGCGATTGACCGCTTCATGGCGGCGGTGCCGGAGCATGTGCTGGTGATTTTCGACGAGGCCTATTTCGAGTTCCTCGACAATCCGCCGGACACGCTGAAGTTCATCCGCGAAGGACGCAATGTTCTGGTCATGCGCACATTTTCCAAAATCCAAGGCCTGGCCAATCTGCGCATCGGCTATGGCCTGGCGCGGAAGGAAATCGCCGACGTCCTGCAAAAAACCCGCCAGCCCTTCAACGCCAACGGCATCGCCCAGGCGGGCGCACTGGCCGGCCTGCAGGATGAGGACCACATGCGCCGCACCCGCGAACTGACTCACGAGGGACGCGAATTTTTCCAAAAGGAATTCACGGCCATGGGTCTCGAATATGTGCCGAGCGCGGCAAACTTCGTGCTCGTGCGCGTGGGCGACGGCGACGCGGTTTTTCAAGCCCTGCTAAAACGCGGACTGATCGTCCGCGCCATGCGCAGTTACAAACTGCCGGAGTGGATCCGGGTTTCCGTCGGCACGATGGAGCAGAATCACCGCTTCATCGCGGAACTGCGCAAACTGGACGCCCAAGGCCTCCTGGCCCACGCCGCGACCGCCGGCGTCTGACGTGCTGGCGGACGACACCATTGCCGCGATTTCCACCGCGCCCGGCGAGGGAGCCGTGGC
>JBMOHI010000314.1:0-3470 GCA_049317925.1 Terrimicrobiaceae bacterium | reverse complement strand
AGAGCGTGAGCGTGAGAGGTTTGCCGAGCAGGTCGAGACGTTTCAGGTCGTCGGCAATGCGTCGTTTGAGCGACTCCTCAGCGGTGAGAGTGAGGGCTTCGTTGAGCAGGTCGCGCTTCAGATTGGGAACGTCGTCACAAATGGTGGCGGCCTCAACGAGCAGGCGCGGGCCGCGGCGGTCGCCGGGATATTTGGCGAGAAAGGCGCGGACGGCGGAAAGGACGGAGTCGCGCATGCGGTCGGTGCTGCCAATCTGGCTTTGCATGAGCAGGGAGGCGCGCCGGAATCCGGCGTCGGCCAGCTTCTCGCGCGGAATACCCGGGGTTTTTTCGAGTTCGCCGAGCAGGATCGCGGCTTCATCCACTTGCGAGGGACTCTTGTTCATCTTGCCCTCGGCAGCGAGAATGGCGGCAAGGCGCAGTTTGGTGTCAAAGATGCGTTCATCCGCGGGATATCGGGCAAGAAATTGTTCAAGCACCTTGCGTTGCAGTTCGATGTGGTTGCGGGCGAGCACTACAGCCTCTTCGCGGCTACCTGGCTTCTTTTTGGGTCCCGCATCAAGGGTGAGGATATAGGCCCAATCCTCCTGCGCGCCAGCCAGCGCAAGATGAGGCAGCGCGAAAAGCAGAAGCGCGACAAGGGCCGTCCGCCTCATGGTTTGTCCTCCGCCAAAATGGTCGCAAAAATGGCCCGGTGGTCGCTGGCCTCGTTCCAGAATGGAGAATCGTTGACGCCGCTTTTTTCGGCGAGCACTTCGTTCTTCAGGGCCGGACTGACCATAATGTAATCGATGCGGGCGTATTCATCGGCTGTTTTCCAAAAGTGGGTCCAAAGTTCGCCGCGGCTGTCCTTGAGCGGTAGATCAGCCATGTGAAGGGAGGAGCCTTTGCGGCCGATGAGGGTGCGGACGGGATATTCGTTTTTGGTGTCATTGAAATCGCCGAAGAGCAGCAAATTGGTCTGCGGATTGTCGGTGAGGATCTTGCTGACATGATCGCGCAGGAACCACGCTTCCTTGGCCCGCATGAGCGTTTCATCGTACTCCGGCACCGGGCGGCGGGATTTCAAGTGCGCCCCGACAAGCCGGAGCCGGTAGGCGGGGCTGACCTCAACGGTCACATCGAGGATGCCGCGGTTCATGCGTTCGCGCCGGCCGTTAATTTCGATGGGCAAGTCGTTGACCGAGTCGCGGCTGACAATGGGAAACCGGCTGAGCAGGGCGAGGTGGCGATCCTCGTCCGCACCCTTGACCCATTCGCGGTGCGGATAGTCGAGCCCGGCGGCTTTCAACCGCCGCTGCAGGTCTTTAAGCATGGGCTCGTCTCCCATTTCGATAAGCCCCAACACATCAGGACGAACCTCGCTGATGACCTTGACGACGGCGGCAATTTCCGACTCGGGCTTGGGGGCGGCGGAAACCTTTTGGTTTTTCTCGCTGCGGTCCATGAGGAGGTAGTTCTGGACGTTATACGCTGCGAAAACGATTTCCGCAGCATCCAGACGCGGCAGAAAAACAAAGAGAAGAAAAAGCCAGGCGGCGGCTCGGCGCATGGGGGCAGTGCGCGAGCGGATCAGGAGGGCTGGTGCGGCTGCTTGTCGGCTGGTTCCTTGACTTCGAGTTCGGCGGTGGACTTGCGCACTTCGCGCTCAAACTCATCGCGGGCCTTCTTGAATTCACCCAAGCTTTGTCCGATGCCGCGGGCGAGTTCCGGAAGCTTCTTCGCGCCGAAAAGCAAAATGAAGATCAGGGCGATGAAAATCGTTTCCGGCCAACCGGGCATACCAAGAGCAATCGGGAGAGTCATATTGATAAAACTACAGGAGATGGCGGGAGTTGCAAAGGAAAGTCACAAGTCCAGGGAACCGCCAATGGGAGGCAGAAGCAGTTTCAGACCGGCCGATTTGAAGGTTTTGACCGCAACGCCATGGTCGATCTCGATCGGTGGAAAGGTATCGTAGTGCACCCCGACCACCTTGCGGCATTTGAGAAAGTCTGCCGCCAGGGTGGCATCCTTTGCCCCCATGGTGAAGTTGTCCCCGATGGGCAGGACAGCAAAGCGCAGGTCGAATTCCTTTCCGATCAGCTTAAAGTCGAGCGTGAGGGCGGTGTCGCCAGCGAAGAAAAACGCGCCCTCCTTGTTTTCCACGACAAAGCCCCCGGGGTTTCCGCCATAGGATCCGTCGGGAAGCTGGCTGGAATGCACCGCGGCGACGTATTTCACCCGGCCAAAATCGAAGGTGAAGGCCCCGCCATGGTTCATCGGATGGGTTTTTTCCACCCCTTTGCCGCCAAGCCAGGTCACGATCTCAAAGTTCGAAATCACCGTGGCCCCGGTTTTTTGTGCGAGCTCGACCGCGTCGGCGATGTGGTCGAAATGGCCGTGGGAGATCAGAATATAGTCGGCCTTGATCTGGTCGAGCGAGATGGCCTTGGCCAGTTCGTTCGGGGTAATGAAAGGATCGAAGAGGAGGATTTTTCCCGCGGTTTCCACCGCGAAGCAGGAATGTCCGTAGTAGGTGAATTTCATAATCGAGCGATAACGCCCTATTCAAACGCGCCCGAGCCGCTCAGGCAAGCCGAGTTCGCCTTCCGACGGGTCCACCCCACCCTCAACACGAGCGAAGTTGCTTGCTTCGCCGCTTGGCCTGTCCATACAAAAACGGTTCGTGCCTGATTCTCCTAAGAACAAAATCCTGCTCCTGCTCGGCATGCACTGTGGCGGCACATCCGTTCTCTCGGGTGCCTTACAGATCCTGGGCGCGGACCACGCTCCTGATTCCGGCCTCGCCGCCCTGCACGAACGATTCCTAACCGTCGCCGGAAGTTCCTGGCACGACGTTGCGCCTTTGATCGCAGGCTGGAAGGACGGCGAGGGATCGGCCTGGTTTCGCGACCAGTTAAAGGAAATCCTGCAACGATGCGGGTCAACGACCACCTTGACTTCGTTCGCCGACCCGAATCTTTGCAAGCTGCTCCCCCTCTGGCTCCCGGTGCTGGACGAACTGGGTCTGGAACCCGCCTACACGATCATCAGCCGCAATCCCCTCGCGGTCGCCGCCGAACTCAAGACAAGCAATGGCTTGGACGAGCCAACATCCCACCTCCTCTGGGTCCAGCACATGCTGGCCGCCGAGAAGAACAGCCGTGGCAGCAACCGCACTTTTCTGACCTATGACGAACTTCTCGACGACCCCCTTTCCGCCTTAGGAAAGATCGCCTTTGATCTCCGCCTGAACTGGCCCAAACCGGTCGCATCAGCCGAGGAGGAACTGCGTCAGTTTCTGGATTCAGAATCCCGGGATCACCGCGCGAAGGATGATCCGGCGGACGCAGTCTCCCCGTTGCGGGATCTCGCCTTGCGATGCGTCACCGTTCTGCAATCCGGCGGCGCGTGCGCCGGGGCGGGTTTCGAGGCTTCCCTTGACGCCATCGCCAGGTCGCTGGGCGATGGCCGGGAGTTACTGAAGAC
>JBMOHI010000313.1:0-3472 GCA_049317925.1 Terrimicrobiaceae bacterium | reverse complement strand
GACGGCGGACAAATGGCGCGCCAAGTTCGACACCGCCAAGTCGTTGAAAAACCTTCCGGCCTTTCTTGCGAATCTTTATGCGGATGGATCTGTCCTTCCTGCCGAAGCACCCGCTCTCTCCGCTCTGGGCGAGATCCTGCGCGGTCTGCTGGATTCGCCGCTGCATGACGGCGAGACGGACGAAGAACTCTTCGCTGCGGAGACGCAAACCACCGCGGTTTACGGACCGCACGACGAAAGCGCCGTCGAGTTGAACGGCTGGCTCGAAGCGCCCTGGCTGCCGCACGAGGCGCTGGTCCTGAGCGGCTGCACGGAGGGCGCGCTGCCCGCCAATGTGATTGGTCATCCGTTTTTGCCTGACAGCTTGCGGGTCGTCCTGGGTCTGGCGGGAAATGCGCGTCGGTTTTCCCGCGATGCCTACTTGCTGCATTGCCTGCTGGCCTGCCGTGATCCCGAGCAGGTCAGGATCACTCTCAGTCGCATCGGGGCGGAAGGCGAACCGGCCCGGCCTTCCCGTCTGCTCTTCCGCTGTCCGGAGGAAGATCTGCCCGCGCGGGTGGGGAAACTCTTCGGGCCCGCTCCCACTTTGCGGGTGGCCCATGCGCGGGAGAGAGCCTGGTTGTTGGACGTGCCGCGGATTGCTCCGCCGACAAAGTTGCGGGTGACTTCCTTCGGGGATTACCTCGATTGCCCGCTCCGGTTTTACTTTAAGCGGATACTGAAGATGGAAACGCTCGATGCGCAGAAGTCCGAGATGGATGCGCTCGATTTCGGCAGCGCGCTGCATCTGGCTATCGAAGATTTTTCACAGGACGCCGTAGTTCGCGATTCCCGTGATCCGGACGAAATCACCCGTTACGTTCACACCGCACTCGACCGGGTTTTGCTGAGTCTTTTCGGCCCCAAATGGTCTTTACCCGTGCGGGTGCAGCGGGAAAGTCTGCGCGCCCGTTTGCGGAAATTTGGCGAACTGCAAGCCGCCGAACGGGCCGCCGGTTGGCGCATTGTTGAGGCCGAGGTGCCGTTCCAAGCCGGGGAAACCCTGACACTCGGAGGTCTCGCGATCACCGGTCAAATCGACCGGGTAGAGGTTCACGAACAGACTGGAGTGCGCCGCATCCTTGATTACAAAACGTACAAAAGCGCCAAGAAACACCGGCCGGAGGAAACCCATTTTGGAAAATCCGACGGCGAGAAGGAACTGCCCGAGGCGGAGTTCGATTTGGAAGACAAACCGCGCCGGTGGCTTCAATTGCAACTGCCGCTTTACCGCGCCCTGGCCCGGCACCGCTGGCCGGATGATCCCGTCCCGGCCGTCGCGGGATACTTCCTTCTGCCGGAGAAAATTGAAGAAAGCGGAGTTTTCGAATTTGCCATGGACGATGATCTTTTCGAATCGGCCATGCAATGTGCCGCCGCCGTGGCGGACCGCGTGCGGCGCGGTGTCTTCTGGCCGCCGCGCGAACCGCAGTTTGAGGGCTTTGAGGAGATTTTTCTGGGTCAGGATCCCGGCACTTTGTTGACCCCGAAGGCGATCGATTTTCTCAAAGGCAGTTAGCCACGAAAGAACACAAAGAACGCAAAAATGAAAAACATAAAGGAACTCTGTGACGTGGTGCGGGAAACAGCTTATTCGATTCACTGTTTTCATGGGCACGGGCACCTGGAAAAAGTCTATGAGAACGCGCTTTTTCATCGGCTGACGAGATTGAACTTCGGGGTCCGGCAGCAACACCCCTTGCCGGTTTACGATGAGGATGGGACCTTGCTGGGGGATTATTTTGCCGATCTTATCGTTGAAGGTTGTTTGCTGATCGAACTGAAGGCCTGCCGCGCTCTTGCCGACGAACACACCGCGCAAGTCCTCGGCTATCTCAAATCATCCCGAATCAGCGACGGTCTGCTGATCAACTTCGGCAGCTACAAATTTCAGATCAAAAAATTCATTCTGAATTCCACAGATGGCGGAACGTTTCCCTCCGATTCCTCTCTTTGAGTTCTTTGTGTTCTTTTGCGGCCAATGATCCTTCCACCCCTTAAAAACCAACGCATTATCGCGAACGCGGGCTCGGGTAAAACATACCGCCTGGTTTCGCGTTACCTTGAGTTGCTCAAACGTGGAGAACCGGCCGAACGCATCATCGCGCTCACCTTCACCCGCAAGGCCGCGGGCGAATTTCTCGATCGCATTTTTCAACGACTGCGCGCGGGCTCGGCTGCGGGAGACGCGGAATCGGGACTCACCGCCGCGGAATGCGCCGCGCATTTGCGTCAGCTCATCGAAAAGCTGCCGCGTCTCGCCCTCGGCACACTTGACAGTTTTTTCGGACGAATGGTGCGCGCCTTCCCCTTCGAATGCGGACTGGCGGGCGAGATCACGCTGATGGATGGTCACGCGCTCGACCTGGCCCGCCGCGAAGCGCTCGACGCACTCTTCCGGGGTCAGGCCGATGACGCTGCCTTCGCGGCCTTTCTGGATCTGATCCGTCAGCAAAACCGCAACAGCGAGGGCCGCAACGTCACCGAGTCCCTTAGTCGCGAAATTGATGCGCTGCATGAGGGCTTTCTCATGACCCCGCCCGACCGCCGCTGGGGCGATCCCGCGACCATCTGGCCGGAGGGCTGTGCGCTATTGTCCGGAAACCAACTTCCCGCCTTGCTCACATCGTTCGAGACGGTGCTCTTTGAGAGTCACGGCGATCTGACGGACGAGTTTCGCCGGCATTGGGAGAATCTTTTCCAGGATCTTCGCGCTCTGCGGCCGGGATCGGCCGTGCCGGAGCGCGCAGTGAAGTTCGCGCTGCGCGCGCTGAATCCGCCATCGACGTCCAAGGACCCTGAAGGATTCTATCTTACGGTTTTTGGCAACAAGCGCTTCGCCTTTTCCGCGCGCGAACGCCCGCTGGCCGCGTCGCTTGGTCGCGCGATCTTGCGCATCGAAATCGAAGGCCGCCTGGCGCGGTCGCGGGCGCTTTACGATTTGGTGGCACGGTTTGAACAGCCCTATCAGGAACTGGTGCGTCAGTCGGGGCGGCTGACTTTTGCCGACATCACCGGCCTGTTGGCGGCGGCGGAGGGGGCGGTGTGGGGCGGCGCGGCGGCGCGGCCTTTTGATCGGCAACAAATGGATTTCCGGCTCGATGCCACCTACGACCACTGGTTGCTGGACGAATTCCAGGACACCAGCCGCCTGCAATGGGAGGCTTTGCGCAATCTGGTGGATGAGGTCGTGCAAAGCGACACGGGACGGCGGTCTTTTTTTTACGTGGGCGACACCAAGCAGGCCATCTACACGTGGCGCGGGGGCGATCCGTGGCTCTTCGACGAGATCGCCGAGTATTACAACGCGTCCGGGACGCAGCGCATCGATACCGGCGAGGCGCTCGACATCTCGCGGCGTTCGGTGCCGGAGATTCTGGAAACGGTCAACACGATCTTCGATCCCGCCCATCTTGGCCGCTTGCAGGCGGGC
>JBMOHI010000312.1:0-3484 GCA_049317925.1 Terrimicrobiaceae bacterium | reverse complement strand
TCAAAGCCGCGGGCAAACCCGGCCAGGCCTGGCATCAGGATGAGGACTACATCCCAACGCGTGACCGTTCGCTGCTCGGCGCCTGGATCGCGCTGGACGACGCCACGGTCGAGAACGGCTGCCTCTGGATTATTCCCGGTTCGCAGAAGCCGGGGATCCTGTGGAAACAGGAATGGCACGGGGACCGGAGTTTCGACTGCGCGTTGGAGTCGCGCGGTTTCCCCTACACCGCCGCCGATGAGGTGCCGGTGGAGGTTAAGAAGGGCTCGGTCGTTTTCTTCAACGGCTACACTTTGCATCGTTCGCTGCCGAACCGGGCCAAGACCGGCTACCGGCGCGCGCTGGTGAATCATTACATGAGCGCGGAATCCCTTCTGCCTTGGAGACACGATCCGGGTGCCTCGATGGCCATGCAGGATTACCGCGATATCGTATTGGTCGCGGGGGAGGATCCGTATGCGTGGAAGGGAATCGAGGATATCGCGCAGCCGGGCGTGCGGCCGGCGGGCGACGGGGGTTGCTCGGATTGGATCACGAAAAAACCGCTGGCCTATTCGTGAACCGGTTGATGGTTGCGGATTGAGTGCGGCGCGGAAGAGCCTAGGGTCAGGGCTCCACCGTGAACCCTTCAATCGCCACCCGCCTCTGCGCCGCCTGCGGAATGTGCTGCAATGGCGTGATGTTTTACAGCATGCGGTTGCAACCCTCCGATCAGGCCCGGAGTCTCACGGCCCTCGGATTGAAGCTGAAACGCAGGAACCGGGAGTGGCATTTTCTCCAGCCGTGTCCAGCCCACCAGAATTCCGGATGCACGATTTACGCGCAACGGCCGGAGCGCTGCCGGGCTTTTGTCTGCCGGCAGTTGCAAGCGGTGGAGGCCGGGCAAATCAGCGAGGCGGCGGCGCTGGAAAAAATCGCAGAGGCCCGGCAATCCGTCGCGCGGGTGCGGGAATTGTTTCATCAAGCGGGCGACACGCGGGAAACCAAGGCGTTCGCCACGCGGGCTGAGACGATTTTTACCCCGCCCCTTGATCCCTCCCCGGAGGCTGCGGCCATCCGGGAAGAACTGGCCGCGGCCATGCGGGAGTTGGAAGAATTGCTGACGCAGAATTTCCGGGTGGAGACGGAAGATGCCCGTCATTGAATCCACCTACCGGTCGCCTCTGGGATTCCGGAACGGTCATCTCCAGACGATTTATCCCGCGCTTTACCGCCGCGTGCCATGGATCACCAAAATGCGGGAACGCATCACCACCCACGATGGCGATTTTTTGGATTTGGATTGGGATACCACCCCGGCTGCCGGCCGTCTGGCCATTCTCTCCCACGGCCTGGAGGGCGATTCGCGCAATCATTACATTCAGGGTATGGCCGCGGCCTTGCAACGAGCGGGCTGGGACACTCTGGCCTGGAATTTCCGCGGATGCAGCGGCGAACAAAACCGCCTGCTTTCGTCCTACCACAGCGGAGCGACCGGCGATCTGCAAGGCGTGGTGGACCACGCTCTCGCGACCGGACGCTATCGGCGCATCGCCCTGGTGGGATTCAGCCTCGGCGGAAACATGACTCTCAAATACCTCGGCGACCTTGGCCCCGAGGTGGATGAGCGCATCGAAAGCGCGGTCGCGTTTTCCGTGCCCTGTGACCTGGCCTCCAGCTCGCGCCAGCTTGAGAGCATCATGAACCGGATTTACATGCGAAGGTTTCTGCACCGGCTGCGGGAAAAGATCCGCCAGAAAATGATTCTCTTTCCCGGACAGATTCATGACGTGGGTTTGGACGCCATGCGCACGTTCCGGGAATTCGACGGCGCCTACACCGCGCCGCTGCATGGTTTCGCCAGCGCGGAGGATTACTGGCGACAGGCCAGTTGCAAACCGGTGCTCGGGCGCATCGCCATACCGACTCTGCTGGTCAACGCGCGCAACGATCCGTTCCTCGGCCTCAAATGCTTTCCCTGGGAGGCTGCGCGGGAAAATCCGAACCTCTTTTTCGAGGCGCCACGCAGCGGAGGACACGTCGGCTTCGTGACGTTCAACCCGCAGAACGAATATTGGTCGGAAACGCGAACGGCCGCATTCCTGGGCGGCGGAAATTGATCGTGACCGGAACGGGATGGCCGGTTCATTTTCTGCACTATGGGTGTCACCGTTTACCAATTTGAGCACAGTCCATATTGCATTCCCATCACCCGCGCCCTGGAGGCGCTGGGAGTTGCCTTCGCCGTCCACAATGTCTCAAACGCCGACCGGAGCGAGATCATCCGTCTGACCGACGGAAAGTATTACCAGGTGCCTGTGCTCGGGCATGACGGGAAAATCATTTATGAGTCATCACCGGTTTCGACTGACGTCGCACACTATGTGGACGCAACCTTTGCCAAAGGGCGGCTTTTTCCCGCCGCACACGAGGGCCTGCAACGCATCGTCGTCGATCACCTCGAGAATGAGGTGGAAGGCGTGACGTTCCGGCTGGTTGACCCGCCTTATCTCCGCAGCATCACGGATCCGGCGGAACGCGTAATGATTGTGCGGCACAAGGAACGGAAGTTCGGCGCGGGATGCGTGGAGGCGTGGGCGGCACAACGCGCAGAGTTATCCGAAGCGGCGAAAACACTACTCGAACCCTATGACCTGACGCTGCGGCACAGTCCCTTCCTCTTTGGAGAAACACCAGTGTATGCGGACTTCGCGCTTTTCGGCATTCTGGGAAACCTGACTTACCGCGACTACAACCCTCTCCCAAACGGGCTGGATGCTCTCGGCCAATGGTTCGCGAGGATGCAGACCTTCCGGTTCGCTTAAATCGTCACGCCGAAGGAATCATCCGCCTTCACTTCCAGGCAGAAGGCCGCCAGCAATTCGGCGATGGCCTGAAGGTCGGACAACTCGATCACTTCAACCGACGAGTGCATATACCGGTTTGGCAATCCGATGGAAACGGTGGGAATGCCGCCGTGTTGAAGGAAAATCGCGTCCGCATCCGTTCCGGTGAAACGCGGATTGGCCTCGTATTGCAGCGGGATGCCGGCGCGTTCGGCGGTTTTGCGCAGGCGCTCGACCAGGACCGGGTGATTGGAACTGCCGATGCTGAGCACGGGGCCGCCGCCGAGTTTGACGTCGCCATGCTTGGGCTTTGAGCAAATGGGGATGTCCGTGGCATGGGTCACATCCACCACGAGCGCGGCATTCGGCTGGGCGCGATATCCGGCCATGGTCGCACCGTAGAGACCGTTCTCCTCCTGAATGGTTGAGACGGCCACGATGCTGGCGACGAGATTCTGCTGTTTCTCCGCGATGAGCCGCAGGGCTTCCGCCGCGGCCCAAGTGCCGATGCGGTTGTCGCAGCCGCGGGCGGCGATGCGGTCGCCAGCGAGACGAACGACATTGGCATCGTGGGTGACGGGGTCGCCCACCCGCACAAGCTTGGCGGCCTCGGCTTTGGATTTCGCGCCGATGTCGATGAAGACTTCGTGGAACTCAGG
>JBMOHI010000311.1:0-3491 GCA_049317925.1 Terrimicrobiaceae bacterium | reverse complement strand
CCGCTGTTGCGTTTGATGAGGGTGAGGCCGAACTGATAATCCTTGAAGGCCCGTTCACAAAACTCGCGCACGCC
This sequence comes from Terrimicrobiaceae bacterium, assembly GCA_049317925.1. Lineage (GTDB taxonomy): Bacteria > Verrucomicrobiota > Verrucomicrobiia > Chthoniobacterales > Terrimicrobiaceae > CAMASH01. The sequence goes on along the minus strand of JBMOHI010000311.1, from coordinate 3,417 downwards.
GAGGTTTTCCGCCTCGGACCGTGACAGGATGCGTTCCACCGCCGCCTCCTCGAAGGTGATTTCGACTCCGTGCTCGGCGGAGAAGCGCTCGGCAAACTCCGCCACGATGGCGCGCTGGGCCTTCTCCCGCTCCGCGTGGCCGGCCCGCAGCAGTTCGGCCAGGGCCTCGGCCGGCCGGGCAATCAGGTCAGGCGTGACCGTAAACGACGCCACGCCGGAACCCGGGAGTTCGAATTTGAAATCGCGGAAAATGCGCTCGCAGGTGGTGAGCAGGCCGCGGGCGCCGGTGTGTTCCTCGGCCGCGCGCGCGGCGATTTCGCGCAGGGCGTCATCCTCGAAAAAGACCTCCACTCCATAGGCGCGGAAGGCGCGCTCGTACTGGCGGATGATGCTGCCCTCCGAGCGTTTGAGGATTTCATACAAATCGTCCTTGGTCAGATGATCGCAGACCACGCGCACAGGGAGGCGGCCGATGAATTCGGGCTCCAGGCCGTAATCGACAAAATCGCGGGTCTCGGCCCGGCGCAGCAGGTCCGAGCCTTCCAGAACCTCCGGCGGTTCCGCGCCAAAGCCGATCTGGGCCTGGCGGATACGCTTCGCGATGCGGCCTTCGAGTTTGTCGAAGGCCCCGGAAACGATGAAGAGGATGTGGCGGGTGTTCAGCGATTCGCGGATGACCCGGCCCTTTTTTTGAAATTCCATCGCGGCCTGAAGTTGAGCCTGGAGATCGTTCGCGCTGCGAAGCGGAACGTCGGTCTCCTCCATCAGCTTGAGCAGGGTGGTTTGCACGCCGCGACCGCTGACGTCGCGTCCGGTCGTTTCGCCCGAACCGGCGATCTTGTCGATTTCGTCGATATAAATGATGCCGTATTGGGCCAGATTGATGTCTCCGTCGGCCTTGTGGACGAGTTCGCGCACGAGATCCTCGACATCCCCGCCGACGTAACCGGTTTCGCTGAATTTGGTCGCATCGGCTTTAACGAAGGGCACGCCGATGAGTTCGGCGATGTGCTTGACCAGATAGGTTTTTCCCACGCCGGTCGGACCGATCAGAATGACGTTTTGTTTGGCGTACTCAACGCGCAGCGATTCCTCCGGCGAGAGCGTGGCGGCGAACTGGGCGTGATGATAATGGTCGCAGACCGCGATGCTCAAAACCTTCTTGGCGTCATCCTGTTTGATGACGAAGCGGTCGAGATGGCGCTTGATTTCGCGTGGGGCGAATTGGAATTCGAAGACCGGATGAGCTTTCTCCGGCTCTGCAGCGGCCTCGCCGGTTTCGACCGTGCCGGGTTGGGCCGGCGGCGGAGCGGTCTGGCCAAAGCTGGTGCGGAGAAACTCCTGCAGGCGCTGGTTCAGTTGCTCCGGAGTCGGCAGATTGGGGTCGCTCATGCCCGCAAGTTATCCTCCATGGCGGACCCGCCCGCAAGCGCGTGCTTCATTACGGCTTGGCACCCTTGGCGATCAGGTCCTTCTCAATGGCGTCGAGCCGGTCGGTGACGCGGCTGCCGGATTGCACGCCAGCACGGGCCTGGCGGACTTTCTCGAGAAGGGCCTGCGCCGCGGCGGCATCCGCAACTTTGGTCAGTTCCTTCTCAAGCGGACTGAGTTTATCGAAGTCCTCCAGATAAAAGGCCGCCAGGGGCTTGTATTTCAGGATCCAATCGTTGGGTTCCTTTACCCGGGCTCTGGAAAATGCCTTGAGGATGGGCCCGGCGTCCTTGATCAGACCGGCCTCCCAATCGTGCAGGCCAAAGCAAAGCAACCCGAAGGCCTCGGCGTTTTGATTGGAGTACAAATTAGTGATCGAGGCCGGAATGGGCAGGCCGGGTTTGGCCAGCTGCTTCGAGGCCTGGACAAAGAAGTTCGCCACCACGCTGTCCGCCTCCGCAGTGGAGAACAGGTCCTCCCGGGCGATGCTGTCGAACAGGGAGGCAGCTTTTTCCCCGTCCCCGGCCAGGAGGGTCGCCAGGGCCTCGTTCATCCGGATCCAGTTTTTCATGGGCTGGGCCGTGCCGGGCAAGGCGGCGAGTCGTTCAAACTCGGCGCGGCCTTCGTCGAACTGACGGTTGACAAGAAGCTGTATGGCCTGGTCGAACATGTCCTTCAATTCCGCGGAACTGTAGGTGGCCGCCGCGACGGGCTTGTCCTTTCCGATCGTGCCGAAAATCTTATCCCGGAAAGCGTAAACCATCCCGGCGCTGGCCAGAATGGCGATGAGCAGGCCAAGGCTCAAAAGCGCGGTGAGGTTTTTCGACGATTGCGTCTCCATCACCACGCGCTCCTTGGGCTTGTGGGGTTTCTGCGCGCGTTCCAGCAACTTGTGCCGTGCGTAGGAGAGATGCTCGATCAGCTCGTGGTAGGAGTTGTACCGTTCGTCCGGATTCTTGGCCAGCATGCGATTGATCACATAGGCGGTCTCGCTGGAAACATCGGGCGCGAAGGCTTGCAGGCTCACCGGCAGGCTCTTGAGTTGCTTGAGCGCCACCATCGAGGCGGTCTCGGCCTCGTAAGGCGGCCGGCCCGACAGGGCGTGGAAAAGGGTGCCGCCCAGACTGTAAATATCGCTGCGGAAATCCTCCGGGAGATTGTCGAGTTTCTCGGGCGCGATGTAATAGGGCGTGCCCCAGATTTCGCCGGTCTTCGATGCGGCTTCGTCCATCACGATGGCCAGTCCGAAGTCCACCAGCTTGGCCGTATGGGAGTCGGCGAAAAGGATGTTGCCGGGTTTGATGTCGCGGTGAATCAGACCGTGTTCCAGCGCGGCTTCCAGTCCTTGCGCAATCTGAATTCCCACCTCCAGCATCTGGGCTTCTCCCACACGACGTTGCAAGGACATGAGATGATCCAGTGTCCCCTTGCCGACCAGTTCCATCGCCAGATAAAATTGTCCGTGGTCTTCGCCGAACAGAAAAACCTTCACCACATGAGGGTGATTGATCGAAGCGGTGATGCGGGCCTCCTCGGCCAGTTTGGCTTTCTCGTCCTCATTGGCGCTCAGTTCCTTTTTGAGAATCTTCAGCGCCACGTTGCGGTTGAGATTACAATCCACCGCTTTGAAGACCGAGCCCATGCCGCCTTCGCCCAGGAGTTCGACCAGGCGGTAGTTGTTGAACTGTTTGCGCGCGCGCAGATTTTGCCCGCAGCTCGGGCAGAAAATCTGCGCGAAAGGAGCCTGCTGCGTCACATCCATCAAGGTGCCGCAGGCCGGACAGGCTTCGAGCAACTGTCCGGCGAATCCGGCTTTTTCTGCGCGCTCTTCGGAAACCGGAATGGTCTCCAACGGCTCGGCGGGCGGCTCCGGTTCCGGGCTGGCGACATTCTCTTCCGTGCTGACCGCCTTGCTTTCCGTGGGCGGCCCGTCAGCCTCTGGTTCGGGCTGATCGGAAGTTTTCTCTGTTAACATTGATCCAAGGG
>JBMOHI010000310.1:0-3491 GCA_049317925.1 Terrimicrobiaceae bacterium | reverse complement strand
TCCACAACCCCGATGTGAACGCGCAGATCTCCGCCATGGGCATCAGCCATTTCGAAGCCCGGCCCACCGAGGCCGACATCGCCGGTCTCACGCCGGAGGATGTCGTGATTGTTCCCGCTTTCGGAGCTGAGGTGGCCACGGTGGATGCGGTCAAGGCCCGCGGGTGCCAGATCGTGGACACCACCTGCGGTGACGTGATGAGCGTGTGGAAACGGGTGCGGCAAAACGCCACCGAACAGGTCACCAGCATCATCCACGGCAAGGCTGCCCACGAGGAAACCCGTGCCACCGCCTCACGCGCGCTCGGCCCCAAGACCGGCGGACAATATCTCATCGTGCTCGACACGGCGGAAGCGGACCGGGTTTGCGATTATATCCGGGACGGCGGGGACAAGGCCGCATTTCTCGCGCATTTCGAAAACGCCCATTCGCCCGGCTTCGACCCCGACCTGCATTTGCGCCAAATCGGGGTGGCAAATCAGACGACCATGTTGCGCAGCGAGACCGAGGAGATCCAGCGCCGCATTCGCGAGGCCATCGTGGCGCGTGATGGCGGAAGCTCGGCGAATTTCCGCTACTTCGACACCATTTGCGGCGCAACCCAGGAACGCCAGGATGCCCTATTTCAACTGCTCGACGAATCGCTTGATCTCCTCATCGTCGTGGGTGGCTATAATAGTTCTAACACCACCCACCTCGTCGAGATCGGCGAAAAAAAACTCCCGACCTGGTTCATCCGCAACGCGGACTGCATGATCTCGGGGGAGGAAATCCGCAATTACGATATTCACGGAAAATCCGAATCCGTCAGCCGGGACTGGCTGCCCGACAAACCGCTGCTCACCGTCGGGATCACTGCGGGAGCGAGTTGTCCCAACAACCTAATCGAAGACACCATCAACCGCGTGCTGGAGTTGCGCGGAGCGAAGGTCAGTTGAAAAGTTTTCGCAGTTCCACCGCCACCACCGGGAATCTCAATTTCTTCAATGCGGCGGCGCGGGATTTCTCAATCTCCGCCGTATAAGTCCCATCGCTGGCGAGCAACTCACTGGCGATCTCCGCAAGGCGCGCCGGATCGCGGCCAATGCCGTTGATGTTTTCAAAAGCCAGTCGTTCCACCGCACCATCCCCGCCCACGCAGGGAATCCGGCAGAGCAAGGCATCACCCGCCACCTGCCCCGGCACCGCGCTGCGATCCAACTGAAAGACCAGCCGGTGGCGCGCCATCAAACGCAGGTATTCCGGATACGGCAACGGACCCCGGACAATGGAGATTTCGCGGGAAATCGAACGCAAGAGACGGTCGCCGGCTCCATCTGTGCTGATCACCGTAACAGGAACACCGAGACGAAGAGCCAGGGAAACCGCCAGGTAGTGATTGCGGGTGGGAATATCGAACTCGCGCGTGCCCACGAGAATTCCCCGCCGCTGTTCCACCGGCACGCTGAAATCCCATTCCGCTTCTTCGACCGGATAGGGAGTCGGAACAAAGCCGCCGGTCGGGCATCCCGCGGCTTGATAGAGCGGAACCAATTCCGGCGTGCTGGAAACAAATCCATCGGCCTCCCGGCACAGCTCGCGAAATTTTTCATGATGACGCGCGTAGGCCAGGCAATCCGCCACCTGGTGAAGGCCGGATTCCTTCCAGGAAATGAAGACGCGGAGGCCGCGTTGCCGCAGATCTTTCACCGCCTGAAGAGCGGCTGACATGCCGCTCTTCCGCAGCAAAACGAGCACGACGCGGACGTCGTCCGGGATTTGCTTCGCTGCTTGATAAAAGCCACCGCGGCAACAGGCGGCATAGGCGTGGTAATTGACCGGCGCGTGTCCGGATTCGGACGGCGAACCGGCCCCGTGCGGGAAAAGCCGCATGCGGTCGTTGCCGCCGGGGTTGAGAACCGCCAGAGGCGGGACGTCCACCCTACCCTCTGATGGATTCACGGGCATCCGCCTTGTGTTTGTCCCAGAGGGCGTTCATCTCCTCCGGTGAGGCGTCCTCGATCTTCCGCCCCTGGGCGATGATCTCCGCCTCCACCGCGCGGAAACGCCGGGTGAACTTCTTGGTCGCAAGGGTCAGGGCTGTTTCGCCGTCGACCTTGAGTTTGCGGGCCAGGTTGACCACGGTAAAAAGCAAGTCCCCCAGCTCTTCCTCGATGGGAAGATCTTTTCCGATGGCCACGGCTTCGCGGAGTTCGACGATCTCCTCGTCGAGTTTCTCAAAAACCTGGTCCGCCTTGTCCCAGTCGAAGCCGACCCGTGCGGCTTTTTTTTGCACGTTCTGCGCGCGGAGCAGGGCAGGCAGCGCGGCGGGCAGGCCGTCCATGATGGATGTCCGCTCGCCTTTTTCCTCGCGCTTGATTTGTTCCCACTGACGCAGCACCTCAGTAGTGTCGCCAGCGGTGGCATCGCCGAAAACGTGGGGATGACGCCGGACCAGTTTCTCGCAGATACCCTCAATCACCTCATCAAACGAAAAGGCCTTCCGCTCGCCCGCCATGTGGGCATGCAGCACAATGTGCAGAAGCAAATCGCCGAGCTCCTCGCGCAGGTTGGCGTCGTCCGCCTTCTCAATCGCCTCGATCACCTCGTAGCACTCCTCGACCAGGGCGGCGCGCAGGCTCTCATGGGTTTGCTCACGATCCCACGGACACCCATCCGGCGCACGCAGTCGGGCCACAATTTCCTTGAGCCGCGAGACGTCGCTCATAGCCGCCAGAGCGAGTTGTTGACCGCCCCGAATTCGTTGACCTCCTCCGAAGATTTCCGCGAGACGTAGATCATCAGGCTGGTCACGATCACAATCGTCCCGATGTAAACCACGCAGGCAAACCAGGCCGGTAATTCATGCACGGCCAGCGACCGGTAGAAGACGTTCCACGATGTGATCGGTTCCTTGGCGTGGACAAAAATTTTCAGCGTCCAGGCCAGCATGATGATGGCAAAAATGAACACGTAGTTCCGCTTCAAGCGCCGTCCGACCGCTTCCAGTTTGCCGATTTTGAAGGAAGGCAAAATGAGATCCTCACAGACCAGCCTCCGCCATTCACCACCTAGCAGATTCTGACTTTGGGAAATCATGGGCACAAGAAAGTGCGCTTCCAACATCCGCACCCGTCCGCGGAAGGCGTCATAAAACCGATACCGCCGCGACTCGATCCAGAGCATGATCCAAACCAGCGCCAGATTGAAAAAGAACACAATGTGCGGCACCTGCGGGTAGGTGAAAGCCACCGTGATGATGGCGGTCGAACTGGTGATGGCCCATGTCGTCGTGACATCGAGGCGCTGACGCCAGACCATGATCCGACCCAGTTCGCCGCGATAAAAATGGATCATCGCATTGACGTAGCACGGGTCCTGCAAGGACGGCAGGGGCATCCCCGACGTGTCATTCGCCGGCGTTTCCTCGGGCGGAACGGACATCAATTCCGCCGCTCCTTTTCCAACAACGCGGTGCGGGCCCGTTCCAGCTTCTCGCGCTCGCTGCGGGT
>JBMOHI010000309.1:0-3493 GCA_049317925.1 Terrimicrobiaceae bacterium | reverse complement strand
CATCCCAGGAAAATTTCTTGGAGGTGAAACGCCCGGCCCCTTCGATGTCGTCGTAAACCCCGTGCAGCACGGTGTGGCCGATCTCAGTCGTTTGCAGTTGCTTGTGAACCCACAACGCCCCGACGCCGGCCAGAAAGGTCACGGGCTCAATGCTGAAATGAAGCAACGTCCGACCGACCACTTCCATCCCGCGGGAAAACCAATTCAACCGGTGAAGGCGCGTCAGGTCCCGCGCTCCCAGATCCGCCTCGGCCCGGATGCGGATCTCGTCAATCGCTTCCCCGAAGCGCTTCATCCGTTCGGCGTAAGGGAGATCGGATAACTCGAGCGGAGCGACAGGGCGGGAGTGACCGTTGGCGGAAGGGCTGGGAAGCGTGGTGGACGGAGTGAGGCAAGTCATCGGCTCCGGCGGAACATTTCAGGCTTCGGCGGAGGAGGCAATGGGGAAGTTCCCGTTCGGGTGCGATGACGGATCAGTGCTGATCAATGACGCCCCGATTTCAACCTTCAACCTCGCGCCCGTGCGCGATCGCCGAGATGCTGCTTCAGGCGGCCGACTTCCGCCGAGACCGCCGCCAGAACTGGCCGCCGAGCATTGTGCAGCCGAGTGTGAGGAGCGCGACGGCCGATGGCTCCGGCACCACCCCAAGCTGCCAGGTGAGCGTGCCGCTGTCGGAAGCCATGAGCACACCCAGGTTGCTAAAGTGGTCGTCGTAAGGGGTGAAATACCCGGCGTAGTTGCCGTTGGCCGCGCCCCCGGACTGGAGCATTGTGTACCAATTTTGGTCGTAGAAGCCCGATTGCGCCGAGCCCCCGAACTGGGAATTGGCGAAGAAGCCCGACAGTGCGGTCCCGGGTGTGAAACCGGTCGTGAAGAAGTAATTCGTGTTGTCATTGTTGGCGGTGTAGGCATCACTGCCCAAAATTCCCGGTCCGAGCGATGCCGACACCGTATAGAGAACGCTGGCCACACTGAGGGAGCCGAGGGTTCCACTCGTCGTCACGACGCTTCCGGTGGGGTCGGTCGCTCCGAAGATCGTCATGTCGGTCCAGTTTCCCGTGTAGGTGGCCCCGAAGACAGACTGAGTGGAGTTGTTGGAGGCATACATGATCATGCCGGTGACCGTTGTGCCGCCGGTGATGTCACCGTCCACCCCGAAAGTGCCGCCGTAGGTAAAATTGCTCAGTTCAATGCCATAGTTATCGGCCGATCCGGTCACCTTCAGATATCCCACATAGGTGCTGTCCGGAAAGCCTGGGGAGTTATACCCAAACTTCCAGCCTTCGGTCGGCTGGTTTCCCTGGAGCCATCCGAGGTAGTTGTTGAACCCCGGCACGTTGGTGTAGCCCGTGCCCAATTGGACCGGGGTCGGAGGCGATGCGGCCGGAAGATTGACGTTCGATGCGGCGATGACCCGGTGCCCGTTGATCGGGGTCTGCACGCTGCCGGCCGATCGGGTCACGGTGGTTGCTGCATAAGGCGCATAGGGCGTGCCCGATCCGGGGGCCACCCCTGCCGCCGGCGCATAGGGTGCCGAAGGGAAGGATGTGTTGAATGCCGTCGCGATGCCTTGCGCAGTCGAGCTTGGCGACCACGTGTTAGTCTGGCTGCCATTCGACAGGCTCGTGGGAAACGACACCTGGTTGACGAAGGACTGGTCAGCCTGACCGCCGGACGTGGTGGTGAATTCGATGAAGGAATACGGGTAGGTAACCGAGACCGGACTGGGGCCCGAAGGCAGCGGGATGGTCGCGGGGGCGGAGCTGCCGAGGATTGCGTAAACCCGCCCGCCGTTAATGCTGCTGCTCAGGCTGAAGCTGCCTCCTGTGACGGAGGAAAGTTGGACTTGGCTTCCCGCCGTGACCGCAGTGCCCCCGTTGTAAGTAACGTCGGATGCACCGATGCCGGTAAAGTAGAGGGAGACGTCCTGGTTCTCAATGTGACCGCCAAAATAGTTGCCGCCGACGGCCTCGGCAAAGTTGTTAACGATATTCAACGTCACCTGGGCACGGGCCGTTCCGCCGACGATCACGAACAACCCCGCGAGGACAAGGGCGGCCCGACTCCTTTGCCAAACGCCTCCAAGTTTCACCGCACACCACCAAAACGAGCGAAGTCGGGAATCATGGGCCCTCATGGAGCAAAGTGTCCATAAAACCGGGACCAAGTGTCAAGCACCCCATCGCGGAAGTGATGCCTGTCGCAATCTTTTCGCCGACGCTTTGTGAGTGCCGCGATCATCCAAAGTATTGCTCGTCGGTGACGGGTTCCAGCCAGTCCACGACTTTGCCGTCGATTTGTTCGTGGGTGGCGATGTGGGTCATGGCCGTGGTCGGCGCGGCCCCATGCCAATGCTTTTCGCCCGGAGAAATCCAGATCACGTCCCCGGGGCAGATTTCTTCGACGGGACCTCCCCAAGTCTGCGCTCGCCCGCAGCCGGCGGTGACGATGAGGGTCTGACCGAGGGGATGGGTGTGCCAAAAAGTGCGGGCGCCAGGTTCGAAGGTGACGCTGAGCCCCGCCGCACGCCGAGTTTCGTTGGGCTGGAACAGTGGATCAATCCGCACCGCGCCGGTAAACCAGTCGGGCGGGGCTTTGGTGGATGGTTGTGAGCCGCCTTTTGTGATTTCCATTTTGAATTTCTTTCGTTTGATCGTTGCCTTCAATTGATCAGGATTGGCGCTTGTTGAACGGCCGAAGGTGCTTCCACCATTCCGGTGGCCGCGTGAGAGTATCCTTGCGGCTGTGGGCCATTATCAAGTTTGTAGCGGCGGTCTATGAGCTTCGGAAGAAGGAAAGTGCGACGGTCATAGTCCGACGCTACAGTTTTTTGGCTGTTTCTAACAGCTCTTCACCGGATTCACGGACGCGACAGAGCACGTCCCTCCATTACGCTTTCGCGTAAAGTTCGGAGCCCTTCTCGGCGAACTCTTTCGACTTTTCTTCCATGCCTTGTTTCAAGGCCTCCTCCTCTGAAATTGCCTGCTCAGCAGCGTATTTCCTCACATCTTCTGTGATCTTCATGGAACAAAAGTGAGGTCCACACATTGAACAGAAATGGGCAGATTTCGCCCCTTCTTGGGGAAGGGTCTCATCATGAAATTCGCGGGCGCGTTCGGGGTCGAGGCCGAGGTTGAACTGGTCTTCCCAGCGGAATTCGAATCGGGCTTTGCTTAGAGCGTTGTCGCGGTATTGGGCGCCAGGGTGGCCTTTGGCCAGATCGGCGGCGTGGGCGGCGAGTTTGTAGGTGATGACGCCTTCTTTGACGTCCTGCTTGTTGGGCAATCCGAGGTGTTCCTTGGGCGTGACGTAGCAGAGCATGGCGCATCCGTACCAGCCGATCATGGCGGCGCCGATGCCGCTGGTGATGTGGTCGTAGCCGGGGGCGATGTCGGTGGTTAACGGGCCGAGGGTGTAGAAGGGAGCTTCGTGGCACCACTCGAGTTGCTTGGCCATGTTTTCCTCGATCATGTGCATGGGGACGTGGCCGGG
>JBMOHI010000308.1:0-3495 GCA_049317925.1 Terrimicrobiaceae bacterium | reverse complement strand
ATGCTCGGGGCCAAACTGGTTCTGACTCCCGGGGCCGAGGGCATGAAGGGCGCGATCGCGCGGGCCGAACAGATTGTCAAGGAAACGCCAGGGGCCTGGATCCCGCAGCAGTTCAACAATCCCGCCAATCCCGCCATTCATCGCGCGACGACGGCCGAGGAAATCTGGGAAGACACCGATGGCAAAGTGGACATCCTGGTGTCGGCGGTCGGCACCGGCGGCACGATCAGCGGCGTGGTCGAGGCGATCAAGCCGCGCAAAGCGTCCTTCCAAGCCATCGCGGTGGAACCCAAGGATTCCCCGGTCATTTCCCAAACGCTGGCCGGCCAGCCGGTCAAGCCCGGTCCGCACAAAATCCAAGGCACCGGTGCGGGCTTCGTGCCGAACAATCTCCATCTCAAAACCGAAGACGGAGCGGATCAGATCACCGAGTGCATTCAGGTGAGCAACGAAGACGCCATGGCCACAGCCCGCCGCCTGGCCAAGGAGGAAGGCCTGCTTGTCGGCATCAGCTCGGGTGCCAATGTCTGGGCGGCCATGGAAGTCGCCAAACGTCCGGAAAACGCCGGCAAATTGATCGTGACCATCGCCTGCTCGACCGGTGAGCGCTATCTGAGCACCGCCCTGGCCGAGGAGGCCCGCGCTGAGGTCGGCGGTTGAGGCAGAAGACGCTCTCGTCATTCGTCATCCGGAATTCGTCATTTCCCAATCATGTCCAACGCCAATCAAATTCCCTCGGACGAGCCGTTGCTCGAAGCCGATTCCTTTGCCGCCGAGCTTTTCTGGGAGCGTCATCGCGGTTCCATTCTGGTGGGTGTGGCGGTTCTTTTGCTGGCCGTGGCCGGCACCGTGTTCTGGCTCATCACCGCGCATAATTTGAAACTGGCGGCGGAGGCATTTTTTGCCAACGCCCGCAACCCCGAGGCTTGGCGCGAGGTGATTGCCAAGTATCCCGGCACGCCGCAGGCGGCCGATGCGTATTTTCTGCTGGCCGAATCACTGCGCGAGCAGGGGAACGTGGCGGAATCCACCGTGACGCTGGAAAAATTCCTGCAGGCTTTTCCCGGTCACCCTCTGAGTGGTGGAGCCCGTCTTGGATTGGCGGAGAATTACGATTTGGCGGGAAAGCCCAACGAAGCGCTCAATGCGTTGCGGCAGGTTCAATCGAGTGATCCCGGAAGTTACGCCGCGCCCGTCGCCGCGCTGCTCGAAGGAAGGCTGGCCCTGCGGGAGGGCAAGCTCGAAGAGGCGCGCAAGATTTTCTCGAATCTCGTATCGACGTATTCCCGCTCTCCGGTGGCCGGTGTGGCGGGCGCTCAATTGGACGCGATCACACCGCTGCTTCCTCCGGCACCGGCGTCCCCCGCTGCCCCGGCTGCGGTTCAAACGATTCAGTAGGCGGGTAAAGGCGAGGACGGTCGGCAGGGAGCGGCGCTCTCGCCGCTGTCCTGTGGGGCGTCCTTCACCGGAACCGGCTGAATCGAACTTTCGGCCAGCAAAATGCCCCCGCGTTCGACCACGACGGAACGCGCCACGATCCGTCCCTCGAGGATGCCTCGCCGGCCGATGCGGACCTGACCGTCGCATTCAAAGTTGCCGCTGGCCCGGCCATTGACAGTGAGATCGGCCGTCTTGACCGGATGGATCAGTTCCATATCCGCACCCTTCTCGATGATGATGGATTTGGCCGTGATGCGTCCGCTGGATTTTCCCGAACAGGCCAGGCGCAGCGTCCCTTCGCAGAGCAATGCGCCATTGATCCGCCCTTCGATGAGTGCCTCGCCGCAGATGATCAGAGCGCAGTTCAAGCTGCCACCGGTCTCGACGATCAGCTTGCCGCGGGTGTTGACCGGACGCGATACGTGAGAGGAAAACGTGAGGTCGCCGAGTTCGATGGAGGCATTGCAACCCGGACAGATCGTGCTGCGGGCGTGGCCGGAAACCTCGTGGGTTGTGGCGCAGTGGTGACAGCGGATGGAACGGGGCGGGCGGGCCATGACCCGCTTGAGCAGGCCGTCGCGCTTTTTCTCCGGGCCCGCATCGGCGGAGGCGGCGCCGGCAATTTCGTAGTGACTGCCGCAGGAGCGGCAGTAGGTGGAAATGAGGTGAACCGGCTCGTGCTGGATAAACCCGCAATGTGGGCAGTGAAACGGCGCCTTGCGAGGAGTGTCCGGCATGAAAAACTCAGGCCGCGGCGGTCAGCGGCTTGGACGCCGCCGGCGTGACCGAGCGTTCGGATTTCGCGCTCGGTTTGTTGGGCGTGACTTCCGATTTGCCGATAAAGGTGGCGCCTTCCTCGATGATGATGCGGGTGGCCTTGAGATCGCCGGTGAGTTGGGAGCTGGCCTTGAGTTCGCAGCGCTCCGAGACCGTGATATTGCCGGTCACGGTGCCGTGCACGACGACGGATTTGGTTTTCACTTCGCCGTTGACGTCGGCATTCTTGCCGAGAGTGAGGGAGCCGCTGTCGGAAATGATCTCGCCCTCGATCTTGCCGTCGAAAATCAATTCATTTTCAAACTTGATCGTCCCCTTGATGTCCACATCGTTGGCGAGGACGTTCTTCGAGGAGGAGGATGGGGTGTCGGAGGAAAAGCCGCTGGTCAGGTTGTTCAGGTTCATACAAACGTTTTCGAAAATCTATTCACGCCGGGGGAGAGGTCAATCCCAGGGTTTGTGGGGGGAATCGCAACGCTCCGGCGATTCCTCTCAGGAGACGATGCTTTCGATCCGGCGCAATTCTTCCTCCGTGAACGCGAGGTTCTCCAGCGCTTTCACATTCTCCTCGATCTGGTTGACCTTGCTGGCCCCGATTAGAGCGGAGGTCATGACGGGTAGCCGCAGGACCCAGGCCAGGGCCATTTGGGCGAGGGACTGACCGCGGGCTTGGGCGATTTCGCTCAATGCGCGAATCTGCGTGAGTTTCGCCTCTGTAATGGCGGCTTCCTTCAAAAAGCCGTGCGGTTTGACGGCTCGTGAATCGGCCGGAATGCCGGTGAGATAGCGATTGGTCAGAAGCCCCTGGGCTAGCGGACAGAAAGCGATGCAGCCCATTCCGGTCTCCTCCAGGGCTTCGACTACATGATCGGTTTCGATCCACCGGTTGAAGATGCTGTAGGAAGGTTGATGGATGAGCGGACGGATGCCCATTTCGCGCAGAAGTTTGGCGGCCTCGCGGGTGGCCTCGGCCGAATAGGACGAGATGCCCGCGTAAAGCGCCTTGCCGGAACGAACGGCCTGGGCGAGTGCACCCATGGTTTCCTCCAACGGAGTGTTGGGATCGAAACGGTGGCTGTAGAAAATGTCCACGTAGTCGAGGTCCATGCGGGCGAGGCTTTGGTCGAGGCTGGAGAGGAGGTATTTGCGGGAGCCCCATTCGCCGTAGGGACCGGACCACATGTGGTAGCCGGCTTTGGTGGAAACAATGAGTTCGTCGCGATGGGCGGCCAGGTCGTCGCTCAAAATGCGTCCGAAGGTTTCCTCGGCGCTGCCGGG
>JBMOHI010000307.1:0-3501 GCA_049317925.1 Terrimicrobiaceae bacterium | reverse complement strand
GTGCGCCACCCTAGCGCGTAAGCCCGTTCCGCCAAGCCCAATGAGCGGTCCGGACACTCAATCCGGCAATCACGCTCTGAACGTCCCTCCCGCAGCGACTTCAGGAAACTTCCTCTTCCAACGAACTGCCCTGTTCAAGAAACCGCACCCGCCGATCCGCCCTCGGCAAACGGATGGTCAGGGTAAGCCCCTTTCCTTGCGTGCTCTCGATGATCACCTCGCCGCCATGAGCGCGCACAATGCGCCGGACGATCAGCAGGCCCAGTCCGGAACCTCCCGATTTCGTCGTGAAGTAGGGCTCGAAAACACGGCTGATGTTCTCGGGATCTATCCCGCCACCCGTGTCGGAAAAGGACATGAACTCATGCGTCTCGTCCGCTCCCGAGCGGATGCGCAGAATCCCGCCGCTCTTCATCGCCTGAAAAGCATTCCGGATCACATTGTAAACGACCTGCTTGATCTGATCACGATCCACTTCGATGGGCGGCAGATTCTTGTCCAACTCGACCTCCACCAGAATATCCCGGTCCTGGATCTCGGCATCCAGAAACGCCACCGACTCCTCGATGATCGCATTCAGGCTGTCCATTCCCATCGTCAAGGGCTGGGGCCGGATGGCCCGCAGAAACTGCGTGATGATATGGTCGAGCCGTGACACTTCCTGCCGTGCCACATTGATCGAGTCCTCGAAATCTCCGCGCGACTTGGCCGCCAGTTTCTTCACCCGGCGCTGCATGAGTTGCAGGTGGATATCAAGGGAGTTAAGCGGATTCCCGATCTCGTGCGCCACGCCGGCGGCCAGAAGGGTGAGGGCGGAGAATCGCTCGGTATCAATGGTCTCCTGCGTGGCCCGCCGGTTCTGGGTGATATCACGCAGAATGATGGCACGGCCCACCATTTCGGCCTGACCCTCTTCGCTCATCAGCGGAACGATGTAAAAATTCAGAAACCGGTTCTCCGGATAGAACACTTCGAGATCGCGGCTGACCACCTCACTCGCGCCGGAAAAATGGTCCAGATCCAGGCCCTTCACGACGTCCCCGAGGGGTTTCCCCAGGCTCGCTTGCGCCTCGATGCCGAAAAATCCGCAGGCCGCGCGGTTCAGATAAATCACCCGGCCTGATGGGTCCGTCACAATGACACCCTCCAGAATCGCATTGAAGATAGTTTCGAGAAATCCCTTCTCGCGGGCAATCTCGACCAGATAATTCTGCACGTCACCCGGCTGGACCAGCCGGATGCGCTCGATCAGTTTCTCCAGAAAGCCGCGCTTCATGACTTAGTCATTGTCTATTGGCGCAGCCACTGCACGGCCTGCTCGTCGGCGGCAAAGCGGATGAAGCCGCGACCTCCCGGTTTGCCATTGCCCGAGGCGCGCAAGCCACCGAAGGGCAACGTGGACGGCGAGAAGGTGGTGGGCAGGTTCCAGTACAGGTTTCCAACCTCCAAGGATTCGCCCATGCGATGAAAGGTCTCTTCCGAGCTCGTAAAGATGGAAGCCGTCAGACCATGCGGCAAAGCCGACTGATGCCGCAGCACCTCGTCAAACGTGGAAAATGGCCGCACCACTGCGACCGGACAAAAAGCCTCCTCCACCCAAAAATTATCCGCCCCTTGGAAGACCACCGGCCTGACGTAGTTTCCCGCTTTCCCGTTCACCTCCAGACAGACTTCTCCGGCCAGGAGTTTCGGCCTGGAACTGGATACAAATTGCGCATGACGCTGCACCGCCGCCTGACTGACCAAAGGACCAAGGAACGTTCCCTCATCAAGCGGGTCGCCCGGTTGATATCGATCCAAGGATTTCAAAAATCGTTCCACGAATCCCGCCGCGATCTTCTCCTCCAGAAAAATGCGGCTGGTGGCGTTGCAGCGTTGCCCGGTCGTCAGACATAACCCATCGGCCGCCGCCGCGGCCGCCAGATCGAGATCGGCATCCGCGCAAACAATCAGACTGTTGATCCCGCCGAGTTCAAGGGCCAGCGACTTCGAATAATCGGCCGCCAGCTCTTTCGCCAGTGCCGTCCCCACCGGGACCGATCCGGTAAAGCAGACCGACCGCACCGCCGGATGCAGGCAAAGTTCGCGCCCGCTCTCCCCCCAACCTTGCACCAACTCGAAAACCCCCGCCGGCAGGACCGCCGACATCTCGCGGGCATAGGCCGCTCCCACTCCCGCCGCCAGCGGCGACGGCTTGAAGAGGACGGTGTTGCCCGCGAGCAGATAAGCCACGGCCGCCCCGTGTCCGAGATGGATCGGAAAATTAAACGGCGCAATCACCGCCGCCGGACCCCGCGCCCTGCGGCGGACCAGAGCGGGATGCGGACCATCCTCCACCGCCTGATCGGCCACAAAGCGATCTGCATCAGCGAAAGTCAGGTCGAACTTTGCAATGACCGCCCCCAGTTCCAAGCGGGCCTCGCGTAGCGGCTTCCCGACTTCCAGCGCGATCAAGCGGGCCAGATCCTCCTGCCGATCCCGCAGGCGATTCTGGCAATCCCGAAGGATCGCCTTTCTCTGCTCGAGGCTGGTGTTTCTCCACCCTGCGGCCGCCCTGACCGAACGTTCCACCGCTGCCGCGACGTCCCCGGCCGCCTGTTCTTCCAACGCCACAGACAAATCACCCGGGCTGCGGTTACGCCATGTTCGCGGATCGCTCATTGGTGGGACATTGGTTGGTTGGGCCACGCGTGCCAATCAAGCCGGGTTTTCACTCCAGCAAATCCTCCAATTCCCCCACCCTGCGCTCGAAGAGTTGCAAAGCCGCGTCAACTGGTGCGGGTGTGCTCATATCCACTCCGGCCTCTTTCAACGTCTCAATGGGAAACTTGCTGCCGCCGCTGCGCAGGAAGTTCAAATACCGGGTCGCGTCACCGCTCTCGAGCACCTGCCCGGCCAGCGCCACCGCCGCGGAAATTCCGGTGGCGTATTTGTAAACATAGAACCCGCCGTAAAAATGCGGGATGCGCAGTCCTTCCAGCTCCAACTCTTCATCGAGGGTAAAGTCCGGTCCGAAATACGTTTCGAGCAAACCCCGATAAATGCGTTTGAAAGCGTCGAGGGTCAGCGCCTCACCCGCCTCCTCGGCGGCGTGGATGGCTTTTTCAAACTCGGCAAACATCGTTTGCCGGTAGAGCGTTCCACGCAGGTCGTCGATCTGGCGATTAATGATATAGGCCCGCGCTTTGCGGTCATCTGTGGTGCGAAGCAGGTGCTCGGTCAGGAGGATTTCATTAAAGGTCGAGGCAACCTCAGCCAGGAAAATCGGATAATGGTAGTTCTGATGACTCTGCGTGCGTTGGGCATACCACGTGTGCATGGAGTGACCCGCCTCGTGCGCCAGCGTGTACACATCGCTGAACACATCGGATTTGTAGTTCATCATGATATACGGCGGACTCGTATAAGTGCCGTAGCTGAAGGCCCCGCTGCGCTTGCCTTTGTTTTCGTACCGGTCACACCAACGTCCGTCGCGCAAGCCGTGATCAAGGGTGGTCAGGT
>JBMOHI010000306.1:0-3514 GCA_049317925.1 Terrimicrobiaceae bacterium | reverse complement strand
GGGATGTGCTGGACGCTGAAGGACATCTCCGAGGGTTTGATGGGGATGTCGAGTTCGGCGAAGAGCCGGCAGAGATTCGGATAGGTGACTTTGTTGAAGACGATGAACCCGGTGTCAATCGGCACCGGCTTCCCGTTTTCCTCCACCGTGACCGTATTGGTATGGCCGCCGGGACGGTTGTCCTGTTCGAGGAAGGTGAGCCGGGCGTGCTGGCGGAGATTCCAGGCGCAGCCGGCTCCGGCCACGCCGGTGCCGACGATGGCGATGTGTTCCTTCAAGGACGGACCAGGGTTTTCGAGGCGTCCTCGTAAACCTTCTCCGGCACTTCCCGCACGCCCCAGACGATTCCGGCGGCCGCCATGAGCTTGATGACGTAGTAGCTGATGTCAATTTCCCACCAATAGAAACCCTGCCGGGCCGAGGATTGATAGTGATGGTGATTGTTGTGCCAGCCTTCGCCCAGGGTGATGAGAGCCAGAATGAGGCTGTTGCGGCTCTCGTCATCGGTCTTGAAACGTTTGCGTCCGAGGGTATGGGCGAAGGAATTCACCGCACAGGTCCCGTGGAAAAGAACGGTGGTGCTGATAAAGAATCCCCAGACCACCATCTGCCACGCATTGGTGCCGAGTCCGGGCGCGAAGTGTTCCAGGGCAGTGCCAAAGCCAAAGAGAGCCGCGAAAAGAAGAAGCGGCCCGATGAGGTCAAACCGGTTGAGAAAAACCAGTTCGGGATATTTCACCAGATCGCGGACCAGGCTGTAATCGGTGGGAAAATTTTTACTGCTGGTGAGCCAGCCGATGTGCGACCAGAGGAAACCTTTTTGCACGGGCGAGTGGGCGTCGACCTCTTCTTCAGAATGCGCGTGATGATGACGGTGCACCGAGGCCCACCAGAGGGGACCGCGCTGCACGCTGGTGAGTCCGATCAGTCCGAAAACAAATTGCATGGGCCGCGAGGTGCGGTAGGCCCGGTGGCAGAAATACCGGTGGTAGAATCCGGTCACGGCAAACATCCGCACGAGATAAAGCACGATCGCGGTGAGCACGGCGGCCCAGCTCCAGCCGGTCCAGATGACCCCGAGGCAACCGAGGTGCAGGATGGCGAAGGGAATGGCGCGCCCGATTTCCATTTTCTCGGGCTTGGCCCGGGCGGCCTCGGCCCCTTCGGGAAAATAGTCGGAATCGACGAACCGAACGAATCCGGTCCAGATGGTCTTCAGGGCCTTCATGCTTGGGAAAAGGAAGGTGCCTCAAAGCGCAGGGTTGCGCCAGAGGTTAAATTATTCGTCCGCGATGCCCAACTCGCCCAGGATGCGGTTGAGGTCGTCGTTGCCGTAGTATTCGATGCTGATGGTTCCACGTTTATCTCCGTGATGTACTACGACCCGGGTGGCCAATCGGTGCGTCAAAAGATTCTGCACCCGCAAAATGGCCGGGGAAAGCTCGGGGTCCGTCGACGAACTGCGCCGGGACGAGGGTTTGCCGGTGCGGGCCAGTTGCTGGGCGGCGAGCTTTTCCGCCACCCGGACCGAGGCGCCCTGGCGGATGATGAGATCGGCCAGGAGCTTCTGCTCGTCGTGGGATTTGAGGGAAAGCAGCACTTTGGCGTGTCCGACGGAGATGCGGCTTTGCTTGAGCAACACCTGGATGTCGGGGTGCAAATCCAACAACCTCATGGCATTGGCCACGGTGGCGCGGTTTTTGCCCACGCGTTTGGAGATGTCCTCCTGCGTCATGCCGAAATCCCGGTGCAGACGCGCGTAGGCCATGGCTTCCTCGATGGGATTGAGGTCCTCGCGCTGGAGATTTTCAATGAGGGCCAGTTCCAGCACCTCGCGGTCGCTGGCTTGACGGACGATGGCGGGCGCCTCAGGCAGTTGGAGTTCGGTGGCGGCGCGCCAGCGGCGTTCCCCGGCGATGAGTTCGTATTTTTCGCCGACTTTGCGGACGATGAGCGGCTGGATGATGCCGCGTTCGCGGATGCTCTCGACCAGCTCCTGGAGGTGTTCGGTGGGAAACTCATGCCTGGGCTGGAGCGGACTGGCGATGATCTGGGCGAGGGGCAGGCTTTGAATGCGCTCGCCCAATTCCTCGACCGGAGCCGGAGCCGATACGCGGGTGTTGATCAGCGCACCGAGTCCTTTGCCGAGTGCGGGTTTTGCCATGCGGGAAAGGATGAGGGGGATTGAAGATGTTGACAAGATGAACTCTGGACGTTGCAAGTTTTGCCATGCCGCTTTTTTCCACGCTCCATTTCTTTGCCGACGAGACCGCGCGCGGCGGCCCGGAGCAGATGGCGCTGGATGAGGCACTTTTGGAATCTGCCACGGGGCCGGTGCTGCGGATTTATCGCTGGGACGGACCGGCGGTCTCCTTCGGTTACGCGCAGTCGCTGGCGGCTGTCCGGGAAATCCATCCCGCCATACCCCTGGTCCGCCGCTGGACCGGCGGGGGCATCGTAGAGCATGGAAACGACCTGACGTTTTCGCTGATCGTTCCGAGCCATGAACCGCTGGCCAAACTCCGTCCGGTCGAAAGCTACCGGCTGATCCACGAAACGCTCGCCGGGCTGCTCGGCGCCCGCTTGGTCCGGGCGAACGAAACCACGACGGGTGCCGCCTGCTTCTCCGCCCCGGCCCTGCACGACGTGGCCGGTGCGGATGGCCGCAAACTTTGCGGTGGAGCGCAGCGCCGGACCCGCCAGGGATTCCTCCATCAGGGCAGTTTGCTCGGTTCCGCTCCTCCGGCCGTGCATCTTGCGGAGGTCTTTGCCGAACGGGTCGAGAACCGGCCGGAGAGCGCCCTCCTCGCAGCCCGCGTCCAGGAACTCTGTGCGGAGAAGTATGCCAAGCCCGCATGGCAGGCCCGCATTCCCTGATCGACCTCGCGGCACCCCCGTGATAGGACGATCCCAATGAAGGACTCCAGGGCAAAAAAGGCATTGTCCGCCCAGCACAGCGAGGAGTTGATTGGGGTCTTAAAACTGCGCTTCGAGAAAAACCCGCAACGCCACAAAGGTCTGCCATGGGCCGCGGTGCAAGCCAGGTTGGAAGCCAATCCCGGAAAACTGTGGTCCCTCGGTCAGATGGAAGAAACCGGAGGCGAGCCGGATGTGGTCGGGCAGGACAAAAAGACCGGCGAGTACATCTTCTTTGATTGTTCGACCGAAAGCCCCAAAGGCCGCGTGAGTCTGTGTTACGACCGGGAAGGATGGGAATCGCGGAAGGAACACCGCCCGAAAAACACCGCCGTCGATCTGGCAGCGGAACTAGGCATCGAGCTGTTGACGGAGGAAGAGTATCTGGATTTGCAGAAACTCGGGGAGTTCGACCTGAAAACGTCAAGCTGGGTCAAGACACCGGCGGACATCAGAAAGCTCGGCGGCGCGCTGTATTTTGAGCGCCGCTACGGACGCGTCTTCGTCGGTCACAACGGCGCTCAGTCCTACTATGGCGTGCGCGGGTTCCGGGGTTCGCTCCGGGTTTAGAACCACCCCTTATTCAAAGAGCACCCAG
>JBMOHI010000305.1:0-3522 GCA_049317925.1 Terrimicrobiaceae bacterium | reverse complement strand
TTCAAAAACTGCCTGATCTTCGACGAAGCGCAGGTTCCGCATTTCAATTACGTGGGCGACGCCATCCTGGGCCACAAGGCGCACCTTGGGGCCGGCGTCATTCTCTCCAATGTCAAACTGGACAAATCGGAGATCACTGTGGCGGGTTCCGATGGAAAAGCCGTGGCGACAGGCCTCAAGAAATTCAGCGCTGTGATCGGCGATGAAGCCGAGATCGGCTGCAACAGCGTGATTTCCCCGGGATCATTGATTGGCCGAAACTCCATTCTGTACCCCGGCACCCAGTGGCGCGGTGTGCTGGACGAAAATCACATCGTCAAGTCCCGCCAGACCATCGAGATCGTGGCACGGCGGCAGTAACGTTACTCCTTCCAGTCGTATTTTTTGGAAGTCGTGGTCGGGTTGGCGTTCTCCCCGACGATCTTGCCATCGGCATAGGCGCGAAACCAAACACCGGTCACCGCATCCTTGGTCTGGCTCTTGGCGCCACTGGTCCAATACACGTTTCCGTCCAATTCCGACTTGGCAAGTTTGACCGGAACGGTCTCAAAAGTGACCGGGCGGTTGTTTTCGAGGTTGGTCAAGGATTCCTTCCCCTGCAGGGTCAGCGTGGCGGGCTTTTCCTTACTGCCGGGTTGCGCATCCTCATAGAAGATGATGTAGCGAATCTCCACCTGGGGAATGGCCTTGAACGAGCGGTTCGTCACGGTGACCGTGTAGGCATATTCCTTGGTCGTGATCGTCTGAACGGAGCTCCGGCTCTTTTGTTCATCCAACTTCTTCCGGGTGGACGAGATAACCACATCGTTAACCTGGGCGTGGGCGGACGTTCCCATAAGGATCAGTCCCGCAGCGAGTTGCAAAAATTTTGCTCTCATGGCGCCTCTAGAGTATCCTTCAAACAACTGCCGGTCGAGCCGAAAGGTCAGGGACCCGGCCTTGAACGGTTCCTTGGCCCGCGCTGTCTAAACGTGCTAAGATAAACCAAGCTGCCCCGCGGCGGCATTCAATTTTATGGCAAATGCAATGGTAATAGGAATCGGCGGGGTGGGCTCCGTCATCGGACAAAAACTTCACGAATACGACTGTTTTGACCGGATCGTGCTGGCGGATATGGATCCCGTTTTTGCCCAGCAACTGGCGGCCCGCACACCAAAGAATCGCTTTGTGGTGGTTCAGGCCAACGCGATGGATACCGAGGGCCTCGCAACTCTCATGAAGGAACACAAGGTCGCCGTGACCTGCAATGCATGCACCTGTCAGACGAACCATTCCGTGCTGGAAGCATGCCTCCGCGCCGGTTCGCATTATCTGGACATGGCGGCCGACATTTACTCGGCTCCCGGGGTCAAACGTCCGGGAAAGAATTCCTTCGAGGCCGAAATCGAGAAGTTCAACGATGCCTATCTGGAGCGGGGCCTGGCTGGCATTTTGTGCATGGGCATGGACCCGGGAGCGGTCAATGTCTTTGCCCGCTGGGCGGTGGACCGGCTGGACACGGCTTCCAGCATCCGCGTGCTCGATGCCGACAACGCCGAAGTGCGCGGCTATCGCTTTGCGGTGCTGTTTTCTCCGGAGACATTTTTCGAGGAACTGGGCGCTGTGCCTTACTTTGTGAAGGACGGGCGGGTCGTGAGCGGAAAACCGCTGGAGGCGGAGATCGAGTGGATTCGTTTTCCCGATCCGATCGGCCTGCAAAAAACCTACGCCGTGGCCCACGAGGAAGGGGTCAGCCTCGGGATTTATCCGCCGTTTGTGGAAAAAGGCGTCCGCTATTCGGTCTTCAAATACAGCATCTCGGACAAAGTTCTCAATATCTCGAAGTCACTCCAGTTGCTCAATCTCGACACTTGGAAAAAAGTGAAGGTGGACGGGGTGGAAGTCTCGCCGGTGCGGGTGGCCAGCGCGAACCTGCCGAAGCCCGCGCAGCTCGGCGCGACGGTGGACGGATATTCCTGCGTGGGCACCGAGGTGCGGGGGACGAAGGACCGCCGCCGGGTGGAGTATTTCGTTTACACGATGGACAGCCACCGCGACACCTACGAGCGCTACGGCTACTCCCTCACTTTGGTGCAGACCGGCATCCCGCCGGCCGTCACGGCGAAGTTGCTCGTCACGGGCAAAATCCCCGAGCGCGGCGTGATGATGCCGGAGGCTCTCGATCCCGAGGAACTCATGAACAACTTCACCCGGGAGGGTCTGCCGATTTTTGTCGAGAAACGCGAAGTGGAGCGCATGTGATGAAACCGTTCTATCTCGAAGGACGCTGGGAATCCGCTCCCGACACTCACGCGGTCGTCAATCCCTGGAACGGCGAAACGATCGCCGAGGTCTGCCTGGCCGATGCCGCTCAAGTCGAGCGGGCCGTGGCGGGGTGCCACGCGGCCTTCGCCTCCGCCCGCAAAACACCAGCAGCGGAACGGTCCGCGCTTTTAGGCCGGGTGGCGCAGGGTATCCACGCCCGCGCCGCGGACTTTGTTTCCACCATTGTCGCCGAGGCGGGAAAACCCGTGAACTATGCGGAGATGGAAGTCGCGCGGGCCCAGATCACCTTCGAGCAGGCCGCGCACGAGGCAGCGGTTTCCCACGGGCACACCTTGGAAATGGAGGCGACCGCGCCGGGGAAAGGCCATTTCGGCCTGGTGCGACGGTTTCCGCTGGGGGTCATTCTCGGCATCACGCCATTCAATTTCCCGCTCAACCTCGTGGCCCACAAGGTCGCCCCCTGTCTGGCTACGGGAAACACCATAGTGCTCAAACCCGCCCTCAAAACACCGTTGGCCGCCTTGTTGCTGGCAGAGGTTCTGCACGAAGCGGGCGTGCCCGCTGGACAGGTGAATGTGGTGCCGTTCAGTCACGAGCATATCCCGCCGCTTCTGCACGACCCGCGGATTAAGATGCTGAGTTTTACCGGCAGCGCGGAGGTAGGCTGGAAACTCAAGGCCGAAGCCGCCAAGCAAAAGGTGTCCCTCGAACTTGGCGGCAACGCCGGCGTCATTGTCGAACCGGATTCCGCCTGGCAGTCCGCCATCCCGAAGATCGCCGGCGGGGCCTACGGCTATGCCGGTCAGTCATGCATCAGCGTGCAGCGCATCTTTGTCCACGCCTCTATTTATGAGGAATTCCGTCGCGAACTGGTTGCCTACATCACCGGCAAGATCGTCGCGGGCGATCCGCAGGACCGCACCGTGGTGGTCGGTCCGATGATCAATCCCGCAGCCCGCGACAAGGTGGTGAAGTGGATCCAGCAAGCCGAAGCCGCCGGAGCCAAATTGCTGACCCCGCTGAAAACCGAAAGCCTGGGCCTGCTGCATCCGGTGTTGATCGAAAACGCGCCGCGTGACGCGGCGGTGACCTGCGAGGAAGCGTTTGCCCCGCTGGCTGTGTTGGAATCGTATGACACATTTGATGAGGCACTGGCCCGGGTCAACGACTCCGCCTACGGCCTGCAAGCCGGGGTTTTCACGTCCGACATCACCAAGGCATTCCGCGCCTTTGAGGAAATCGAGGCGGGCGGTGTTT
>JBMOHI010000304.1:0-3525 GCA_049317925.1 Terrimicrobiaceae bacterium | reverse complement strand
CACGAGGGCATCGACTACTGCACCAAGAAACTGGATGTGATCAAGAAGGAGACCGACGCCATCGTGGTCAAGATCGAGAAAACCAGCGCGCAGATCAGCCCGATCACCCGCGGAGCCGTGATGACTCTGATGGCCGGGGCCGGTCTGCTGGGCTACATCATCCGCTCGATTCTGACTTAGGGATGCGCGGCTGCGAAAAGCGCGCCCACCGCACTGGTTGGAACCTGCGGAAAGTCAGAGCGGGATTAATTTGAAATGAATGTCGTAAAAGGACTATGGCGGGCGTTTGTCACCCGTGTGGAAGCCAGCCCGGTCACGCAAGTGATCGTGGCGCTGGCTTTTGTCGCGGGCATGGTGGCCTGCGCTGCCAGCATCACCACCCGCACCCAGATTGCGGTGGCCTGCACCTCCATTGTCGCCTTCCTGATTCTCAAGCGGTTTCACAATATCGAGACCGTTCGCGTTCTTTTCCTGATCATCGCGGCTTTTCTTTCCGTCGATTATTTCTATTGGCGGACCTTCACCACGCTCGGCTTCAACGACACGCTCAGTTTCACGTTCGCCATTCTTCTCTACCTGGCCGAGGTTTACGGATTCGTCGTCTATATTCTCAGTATTTTTGTGAATATCGATCCGTTGGAGCGACAGCCGGCACCCTTGCCGGAGGATCAGAGTTTGCTGCCGACGGTTGACGTGCTGGTGCCGAGCTTCGACGAAGACCCCGAGTTGCTGGAGGTCACACTTTTGTCCGCCTTGCAGATGGACTATCCCCAGAAAAAATTCCAAGTCTACCTGCTGGACGATGGCGGCACCGATCAACGCTGCAATTCGGATGACCCCGTGCGGGCCAACGCGGCCCGCAACCGCCGCAAGACCCTGACCGCCCTGTGCGAGCGGCTGGGCGCCAACTATATCACCCGGGCAAAGAATGTTCACGCCAAGGCCGGCAACATCAACAACGGCCTGGAGCACAGTTCCGGCGACTTGATTCTGGTTCTCGATGCCGACCATGCCCCCACGGCGGATTTTCTGCAGAACACCGTCGGCTGGTTCGTCAAGGATCCCAAGATGTTCCTCGTGCAGACCCCGCACTTCTTCGTCAATCCCGATCCGATCGAGAAGAATCTGCAGACCTTCTATCAGATGCCGGGGGAAAACGAGATGTTCTACCGCGTGATCCAGAAGGGCCTTGACTATTGGAACTCGGCGTTCTTCTGCGGATCGGCCGCGATTCTCCGCCGCAAGTATCTGATGGAAATCGGCGGAATCTCCGGTGACACCATTACCGAGGACGCCGAGACCGCCCTGACCCTCCACGCCAGAGGGTATAACAGCGCCTACATCGGGCGTCCGATGATTTCCGGACTATCGCCTGAAACGCTGGGAGCCTTCATCGGCCAGCGTATCCGCTGGTCGCAGGGCATGATCCAGATTTTTCTGCTGAAGAATCCCCTGCTCATGCCCGGTCTGACCCTGCCCCAGCGTCTGTGTTACTTCAGCAGTTGTTTCTTCTGGTTCTTTGCCTACGCCCGGGTCGCCTTCATGCTGGCCCCGCTGTGCTTTCTGTTTTTCGGACTGAAGATCTACAATGCGAACTTTGTGGATTTCGCCGCCTACGCGATCCCGCATTTGCTGGCGGTATTTTTGGTCTCGGACTTCCTTTTCGGGCACGTCAGGTGGTCCTTTGTTTCCGAACTTTACGAACTGATGCAGTCCATCCACACCCTGCCGGCCATTGTGAGGGTTTTCATGAACCCGCGGGCGCCCACCTTCAAGGTTACTGCGAAAGGCGAAACCCAGTCGCAGGATTTCATCAGCCCCCTGGCCAAACCTTTTTATGTGCTGCTCCTGCTCAACACGACCGCGTTGGGATTTGGTTTCTTCCGCATTTTTGCCTACCCGGCTGACCGTTTTCCCACCACGGTCACGATGGCTTGGGCGGCCTTCAATATTTTCATCCTTCTCGCCGCTATGGGAGCCTTGCTTGAGCGCAGGCAGCGCCGCGCCACCCCCCGCATGCCAGCGGAAACACCGGTCAAAGTGCGCCTGGGTGAGAAGACTTACGTGGGAACCCTCAGGGACATCTCCATCAGCGGTGCCAGTATCGAACTCGATGCGGCGTTTGAATCCCTCTTTCACACCGGCACCCGGGCGGATTTTTCCATTCTTCAACCGGCCGCCCTGGCCGGCCAGCCGCTGAATTTTGTGGTTCGCAACAGCCGGGCCGAGGGAAGTCTGCTGAATCTCGGTATCCAGTTTCAGCACAAGGATCTGGAAGAAATGAAACGCAAGGTCTTGCTGGTGACCGGCAGCAGCGAGCGCTGGCTGGAGTTCCAGGGTGCGCGCGAGCGCCGGCTCGGGGTCATGCGCAGCGCCTTCTTCCTCATGAGCTGCGGCATCCGTTTCTCCATCGAGCATTTCGCCCACCTGATGATCGAATCCAACGTCAAACAGCCAACCCCGGCCTATCAAGCCGGAGGCAAACCCGGTTAAAACTATGAAAACACAGACCAACCAACCTCTGGAAGCCCGCTTGTTTGCGGGACTCCGCCTGCCTGGCCTGGCTTGCAGCATCGTGATTCTCTTCCACACGCTGTCAGCCGTGGCGCAGCTGCCGCAAACCGCGGCGCCCTATGTCCCTCCGGCCGCGCGGGTGGTGCCGGCGCCCACGCCGGCCCCGTCCGTCCTTCAGCGCACGGCACCGACGGGTTTTGCCAAGGCGGCCCTGACCGACCGTAGCGCCCTGCGTGAGGAGTCGCTCAAATTGCCCCTGCGCAAACTCATCGGGCAGACCGATGGCATGTTGCTGCAGAACGCCTCCAGTTACTACACGGTCTTTGTGCCGCAGAGTGAGCGTTTCCAGGTGAAAAACATGACGATGCACCTCGAGTTCACCAACTCGATTGCCCTGCTGACCGAGCGCTCGGTCCTGCGGGTCGTGCTCAACGACATCATCATTGCCCAGTATTATCTGGATCGGAACCGGCCCTTCAGCTCGGTGGACATCGCCGTCCCGCTGAACCTGATCAAGACCGGTTTCAACCGCCTACAGTTCGTGGTGGCTCAGCATTACACCTACAAGTGCGAGGACCCGTCCGCGCCGGAACTCTATACGGAAATCAATCCCGACACCTCCTTCCTCGCCGCCACCGGATCCTGGCGGGAGATTCCCGAGCGGTTGTCCTATTTGCGCTGGTGGGTTGATGAAAAACTCTGGGCTCCCTACCAGTTCAACATCTGCATGCCCTCGGCCAGCCAGATTTCCGATCTGCAACTGGCCTGGGGTTCCATTGTCACGCAGGGCGTCGCGCTTGCCCTCAACAACGAGGCTTTCCGCGTCAACACCGCCACGGCTTTGCGTCCCGGCATGGACAACATCGTGATCGGAACCATGACCGAGTTGTCCGGGTTCCTGACCGCGACCGAGATCGGCGCCATCAACGGGAGCTTTCTGGCCATCAAGTCCCTGCCGGGCGATCCGGCTCATTGCATGATCATCATCAGCGGTCGCAACGAGCAGGAGGT
>JBMOHI010000303.1:0-3532 GCA_049317925.1 Terrimicrobiaceae bacterium | reverse complement strand
GACGCGCGGTTGCCAGCCCAGCGCGCGGGCCTTGCCAACGTCGGCCAGCGTCACCTGCGCTTCGCCCGGCAGATCGGGTTGATGGATGGGCTGCACATCGCTCCCGAGTAAACCGGCCACGGCATCGAAAATCTCCCGCACGGAGAAATTTTCCCCCGATCCGAGATTGTAGACCTCACCATTAGTCCGCGCATCGTTCATGCACAGGAGGTGGAAATCGTTGATGTCGTCCACATGGATGAAATCGCGCCGCTTGTCCCCCGTGCCGTAAATCGTGGGAGCCTCGCCCCGCAGCAACTTGATGATGAAGGCGCTGAAAACCGGCGGGATCGAGCGCCGGTAATCCTGCCGCGCACCATAAACGCAGAAGTAGCGCAGCGCCGTCGATTCCAACCCATAATAACGCCGGTAGGCGTCGGCGAAGAACATCGTCGCCATCTTGCTCATGGCATAAAAACTCTGCGGCTTCTCTGCGGTTTCGGGCGTGGGAATGATGTCCACCCCTTCGTAAACGGACGAAGATTCCGCATAGATGATCTTGCGCACACCCGCGCGTTTGGCCGCCTCGAACACGTTGACTGTTCCGGTTACGTTGATGTCCGCAGTTTCGACCGGATCAACCTGGCAGTCGCTGATGCAGTTTTTCGCCGCGAGATGAAAGACAACCTCACAACCCGCGAAAACCGGATAGATGTCCTTGGAGCGCACATCGAGCTGATGGAACTTCACTCCCTCCGGAATCTGCTCCTTCGGACCATAGGCGAGATTGTCCAGGCCAATGACTTCATGGCCTTCGTGAAGCAGACGCAAAGCCAGATTCGAACCGATAAATCCGGCCACGCCGGTGACGAGAACTTTCATAAATTCAGGAAAGATTGACCATGACGCGGCTGCCGTCCCAGTCGAAACGGAAATCCATGTGCTGAAGACCCTGTCCTTCCAAAGCTGCCCGCAGTTCCTTGCGCTTGCCCGGTTCGCAGCAAAACAGCATCAGCCCGCCGCCACCGGCACCCATGATCTTGCCACCAATGGCGCCGTTCTTCATTCCGCAATCATACCAGGCATCAATGCGGGGATTGCTCATGCGGGTGGAGACGCGCTTTTTCTCCAGCCAGTGTTCGTGCATGAGCTGGCCGAGGGCCGTGACGTCACCGGCCTCCAGGGCATTGCGACTGGCGCGTCCGATTTCCTTGATGCGGTGCATGGAAGCCACGGCCTCCGATTGATCAACTTGAACCTTCTTACCCTGCTCGGCCAGGATGTCACTCGCGTCCCGCTGGATATTCGTGTAAAACATCATCAAACGGCTTTCCAGTTCGAGGATGGTTTCCTCCTCGAGCTGCAAGGGGGTCACGGTCACCCGGCCCGCGCGGTCGATTTCCATCACGATGATTCCGCCAAAAGCCGCGGCATAGGCGTCCTGCTTGCCGACGGGTTTCTTGGCCAGGTCCATCTCGATCAGGCAGGCCTCTTCGGCCAGTTCCTGCACGGATTTGAAGCGGCGCAGCATGGTGTTCAATCCGTTCAAGAGACCGACGGTATACGAACTGGAAGAGCCCATGCCGGTGCCCGCGCCGATATCCGCCACCGACGTGACTTCGATGGAAGACTTCACGCCCAGCAGCCGGAACGTTTCGCGCACGACATCATGCTGAATGGCATCGCAGTCCCCGATGGTCACGTTCTCAACCTTGGAGTAGGCCAGCCGCCAGCATTTGACCAGGGCCGGCTGGTTGATGCTGATGAACATGTATTTGTTGACTGCCGCCGTAATCAGAAACCCCTCGTGGTTCTGGTAGTATGCGGGCAGGTCGGTCCCGCCACCTCCCAACGGCAATCGAAATGGTGTGCGGACGACGATCATGGGGTGGGGGCCATTTTGGATTTTGGATTTTGGATTTTGGATTCCGAAGTCGTCTTAACGATCGAAGTCAAGATGCGCAGGATACTTTCGATTTCCTCGAGCAAAGGATCAATCGTCGCCGCAGGCAAAATCTTTCCATCGCGGGTGAGTCGGAGCCAATAGCGGGTCTCGCGGGCCTCCTTGGCCGCAATGGCCATTTTGGAAAGGAAATCGGCCCGGCTTTGCGCGGCCTGGGCTTCTTCAACATTCGCCCCGATGCTTGTCCCGGACCGCCACAATTGTGAGGCGAGTTCGAACTCCTTGCGTTCGCGGATTTGCCGTGAAGTTTCCATCGCCTGCAAGGCGAACGCATAAGTTGCCTCAACGATCAGGTTGCTCTTGGCCATCGGGAATTCTTCTTCTCATCCATCATCCAAAATTCACCATTCAAAATCCTCCCTCACGCGCCATAGCCGCGTGGGTGGGCCACATGCCACGCCCAGGCGGTTTCCAGCATTTGACGGATTTTGGGATATTGCGGATTCCAGCCCAGGACGGATTTGGCCTTGGCCGAGCTGGCCACCATGCGGGAAACGTCCCCGGCCCGGCGGCCGACGATCCGGGCGGGAATGGCGTGGCCGGTGACTTCGCGGGCGGTCTGGATGACTTCCTGGACGGTGTAGCCGTCGCCGTTGCCGAGGTTGAAGGCGTCGTGGCCGAGCGTGTCGGCATTTTCCAGCCCGGCAAGGTGGGCCTGGGCCAGATCAAGCACATGGGTGTAGTCGCGCACACAGGTGCCGTCCGGGGTGGGGTAGTCGTCTCCGAAAATCTTGATCTCTTCGCGCTGGCCGAGCGCCACCTGCAGAACAAGGGGAATTAGGTGGGTTTCCGGCCGGTGATCCTCGCCGAATTCCGGGGTGGCCCCGGCCGCGTTGAAATAACGGAAGCAGACGCTGTTGAGCCCGTGAATGCGGTGATACCACTTCAGGATTTGCTCGAAGATCAACTTCGATTCGCCGTAGGAGTTTCCGGGATCCTTGCGGTGGGTTTCCGGCATGGGAATTTCCTCCGGCTCTCCGTAGATGGCCGAGGTGGATGAGAAGACAAAGCGTTTGACCCCGTGTTTCACCATGGCGTTGAGCACCTTCAGACCATCAACCACATTGGCCTGGAAGTAGCGGTTCGGGTCGGTCATGGAAAACTCGACCAGGGTTTCGCCGGCGAAATCAATCACTCCGAAATACTCCCGGCGGCTGAAGACCTGATCGAGGAATCCCTCATCCCCGAGGTCGCCCTCCTCCAACAGGGCACCCGGGGCAATGGCCTCGCGATGGCCCTGATAAAAATTATCCAGCACGACCGGCTGATAGCCGAGCCGGACCAGCTCCTGCGTGGTGGCACTGCCCACATAACCTGCGCCGCCGATGACCAAGACGTTTTTTGTGCTCATGAAAGAGCGGCATTATGGCAACGGTTTCCCCCGTGGCAAGAAACTCATCCGGGCAGGCAGCCGACGCAGGCAGGACCAGGCCAACGCGGGTAGTCCTCCGGCCCTGATCCGCGCAAATTCTTCGAATTGGGCGATTTTCTGCCCCACGGCATCCGTGCCCTTGGTATAGTTCGCATGATAAAGATGGGTCTCGCTCGGCGGCGGCCAGCCGTGGGTCCGCGCATAGAACGACCAGGGCA
>JBMOHI010000302.1:0-3533 GCA_049317925.1 Terrimicrobiaceae bacterium | reverse complement strand
GCGCCGCGCGGCCAGATCACCGACCGCAATGGCAAGCCCCTGGCCCAGACCCGGCTGAGCTACAATCTCGCCATCAATTTTCCGACGCCGCTCGACTGGCCCGACGCCAAGATCATCGCCTTTGGCCGCCAGCAGATCACCCTCGCCAGCGGATTGCTCAAGCGTGACATCCAGATCAGCGACGAGGCCCTGCTCAATCATTATAAAAACCGCGGCGTCCTTCCCCTCGACATCGTGGAGGACCTCAGCCCGCAGGAACTCGGCGTCGTGCAGCGCGGCGTCACCGCCAACCTTCTTCTCCGACAGACCTACGTGCGGTTTTATCCCAATGGACCGCTCGCCGGACATATCATCGGCTACACCGGCCGTGAGGCCCCGCTTTCCACCCGGCCGATCGAAAACAACGACCTCATTTTTTCCGAGAGCCAGGGGCGCGAAGGCCTTGAGCAGGTCTTTGACAACGAACTCCGCGGCCAGCCCGGCAAGCTTTACGTCACCTACGACGCCAACGGCAACAAGATGGCCGAGCGCATCGCCCGGCCGCCCGTTCCCGGCTACAACGTTGTCAGCACCCTCGACGAGGACATCCAGCGCATCTGCGAAAACATTCTCGCCAAAAATACCAAACAAGGGGCCCTCGTCGTTATCGAACCCGCCACGGGCGAGATCCTCGCCATGGCCTCTAACCCCGGCTTCAACCCCAACGAATTTGTCCCCGTGGTCAAGAAAGACATCTTTGACCGCTACAACACCGACCCCCACGACCCCCTCGTCCCGCGCGCCTACCGCTCCGCCTATCCGGCTGGCTCGACCTTTAAAGTCTTCGTCGGATTTGCCGCCCTCGAAACCGGCAAGATCAAAGCCAGCAGCGAATTCAACTGTCCCGCCGCCTTCTCTGTCGGCGACCACACCTTTGCCAACTGGAAAAAATCCGGTGCCGGCAACCTCAACTTCGTCGAAGCCCTCACCCAATCCTGCAATACCTGGTTCTACCAGGTCGCCCTGAAAATCGGCGCGCAGCCGATCATCGATTATTCCAATCTCCTCGGCCTCGGCAAACGCACCGGCATTCCCCTCCGCGCCGAAAACGCCGGCAACATTCCCACCGACGAATACATGCTCCGTGTCCACAAGCGCCAAATCAAACAAGGCGACGTCGCCAACATGGCCATCGGGCAGGGCGACATTCTCATCACCCCACTCCAGATGGCCCAGGCCATGGGCGGCCTCGCCATGGCCGGTAAACTCCACCAGACCCGTCTGGTCAAACAAGTCCAGACCCTCGACAACAAAGTCGTTGCCGCCTACCCCGACCGTCTGCGCGAAGACATCCCGGTCGATCCCAAAGTGGACGAGACGTTGCGCAAAGCCATGCTCGGAGTCGTCTACGACGGACAAGGCACGGCTCATTCCGCCCAGGTCAAGGGCGTGAAAGTCGCCGGCAAAACCGGCACCGCCCAATGGGGTCCAACGAACAAACAACGCACCGCCGCGTGGTTCGCCGGCTACATGCCCGTCGAAGCCCCGGAATACGCTTTCGCCGCTCTGTACGAAGGCGATCCCAACGACAACTCCGTCCACGGCGGTTCCCACGCCGGACCGCTCATCGGCAAGGCCTTCAAGGAAATCTACAAGCTCAAAAAGGCCCGCGCCGGGGCCCAGGCCGACGCCGAGGCCGAGGCGGAGAAAGAAAAGGAAGAGGAAACCGAAGCGCCGAAGGACGAGTCAAACTAAAACGGCAGCCACCAAGGACCGCAAGAATCGCACGAAACGAACCGGCTCTTTTTGGTAAGTCCTGAGGCTCTTTTTTAGTCCTTGTGCTCTTTGGTGGCTAAAAACTGGCGTGCCGAAGGGATTGAAGCCGCCCTGTTCCGTCAGGGAGTTACTCCGGTGCGGTCCCGCAGGCGCGGGACCACGGATAGGGGAGAACGAATGCCGCTCTGGTTCGCAGAGAAGCCATCAAGAAAAACGGATGCTGGTAGCGTTCGCTGATCAGCTTCGTCTTACAGTTTTGGCAGGTAGCCTTTTGCCAGGGACTCGAATTTCTTCAGTTGGGCGGTCTCCCATGCTTGATCTTTCATGAGTTCCGTGGCCATGAGGGCGGCGACTTCAGGGGCCATTTCGAGGGCGGCCTGGGCGTCTAACAAGAGGGCGCGGGTGCGACGGGAGAGGACGTCTTCCACGGTGCGGGCCATTTCGTAGCGGACGGCCCAGAGGACATTCGCTTTCGTGTATGGCAGGCGGGGATGGAGAGGGGTGTTTCCGTCGAGTTGTTCGAGTTTGGGGGCGTCGGATCCATAGACGGCGTAGGCGGTGGGTAGGGCGGCGGCCTCCGGACTCCGGTAGCCGTGGAGTTGGAGGTTTTCGGTGACGCAGGGCTTCTCGGTGAGGCCGCCGATGATGGTGGCATGGTTGAGGGTGTCCTCGGCCATCTTGCGGTAGGTGGTCCATTTGCCGCCGACAATCGTGACTAGGCCGGAATCGGAGACGAGGACTTCGTGGTTGCGGGAGATCGCCTTTGTCGCGCCGCCGTCCTTGCCGGGTTTGCGCACGAGGGGACGCTGGCCGGCAAATATGCTGAGGATGTCCTCGCGGCTGGGGTCGCGGGCGAGGTAGCGGGCGGCGTTACGCAGGATGAAGGTGATCTCGTCGTCGAGGGCGCGGGGTTCGAGTTCGGCTGTGTCCATGGCGGTATCGGTGGTGCCGACGAGGACTTTGTCGTGCCAGGGGATGACGAAAAGGACACGGCCGTCGTCGGTGTGGGGGACCATGATTGCGGATTCGCCCTGGAGGAAGCTACGGTCAAAGACAAGGTGGACGCCCTGGCTGGGCTGGACGGCGCGGGCGGCGGCGGGTTCGTCCATGAGACGGATCTCATCGGCGAAGATGCCGGTGGCGTTGATGATGACACGGGCCCGAAGGTTCTGGGACTCGCCGGTCTCCTCGTCGCGGCAGGTGAGGCCGCTGGTCATTCCGTCGGTCTTTTGCAGGCCGGTGACGGTGACGTAGTTGATGAGAGTGGCGCCGTGGTCAGCGGCGGTCTGGGCGAGGGTGATGGCGAGGCGGGAGTCATCGAACTGGCCGTCGAAATATTCCACGCCGCCGAGGAGGTTTTCGGGTTCGATGTTGGGGATGCGTTTTAGGGTTTCCTCGCGGGAAAGAATCTTGGAGGGGGACAGGTTCAGTTTTCCGGCGAGGGCATCATAGACTTTCATGCCGATGCCGAAGAAGGGGCCTTCCCACCATTTGTAGCGGGGGACGATGAAGGAGAGGTGGTGGACGATGTGGGGGGCGTTGCGGTGGAGCAGGCCGCGTTCGCGCAGGGCCTCGAGCACGAGGGGTATGTCGCCTTGTTCGAGATAGCGGACGCCGCCGTGGACGAGTTTCGTGCTACGGCTGGAGGTGCCTTTGGCGAAGTCGTGGGCTTCGAGGAGAAGCGTCTTGAGGCCGCGGGTGGCGGCATCAACGGCCACGCCGAGTCCGGTGGCGCCTCCGCCGATGATGATGAGGTCCCACTGCGCTTCGGCGGTGAG
>JBMOHI010000301.1:0-3547 GCA_049317925.1 Terrimicrobiaceae bacterium | reverse complement strand
CGGCAGAGTCTCCTCGCGGTCGCGGGGAAGTTCCTCGGTTTTCTTTCCGTGGCTGCGGGCAATGACCAGGTAAAGTGCAGGCACGACGAACAGGGTGAAGATGGTGCCGATGATCATGCCGCTAACGAGCACCACGCCGATGCTGTTGCGGGCGGCGGCGCCAGGGCCGGTGGCGAAGATCAGCGGCGTGTGGCCGAAGACGGTTGCCGCGGTGGTCATGAGAATCGGACGCAACCGCGTTCCGCCCGCCTGCACGATGGCTTTGATTTTGGACAGACCTTCCTCTTGGAGCTGGTTGGCGAATTGCACGATGAGGATGCCGTTCTTCGAGACCAGGCCCACCAGCGTGATGAGGCCGACCTGGCTGTAGATGTTGATCGAGGAGAAACCGAGGAAGGCAAACATGAGCGCACCGGAGAGGGCCAGCGGGGCCGAGCCGAGCAGGATGATGAACGGATCGCGGAAACTCTCGAACTGGGCCGCGAGCACAAGGAAGATGAGGATGAGGGAGAGAATCATGGTGGGCACAAAGGCGCTGCCTTCCTTGCGGAGCTGGCGCGACTCGCCGGCGTAATCGATGACGAAGCCGGGGCCCATGATTTCTTCCGCCTTCTTTTCCAGGGCGGTCAGCACTTCGTTCATGCTGCGGCTCGGAATAACCTGGATCGTGGCCGAGTTTAACTGTTGGAAGCGTTTGAGTTCGCGCGGCACGACGCTGTTTTTCAACGTCGCAAAGGTCGAGAGCTGCACCATCTGTCCATTGGGTCCCGAGACGTAGATGTCCTTGAGCTGATCGGCGGCGAGGCGCTCGACGCGTTTGATTTGCGGGATGACCTTGTAGCTGCGGCCCGCCGTGTTGAAGCGGTTGACATAGTTGCCGCCCAGCATGGCGGACAGGTCGGCTCCGACTCGCTGCAGGTTCAGTCCCTGGGAGGCGACCTTGTCGCGGTCGAAGACGACTTCCGTTTGCGGCTGGTCGAACTTCAGATCCGTATCCGCATAATAGGCGAGACCCTCGCTCACGGCGTAGGCCACGAGTTGGTTGGCGACGTTGAGCAACTCCTCGGGTTCGGCGGTCGAGGCGATGACGAGTTCCACCGGGAAATTGCTGCCCCCAGGCAAAGGCGGCGGGGTGATGGGAATCACCTGGAGACCGGCGATGGCACCGGTCTTGGGAAACAACTCCTGCGAAATTTCTGTGGTCGTTCGTTTGCGTTCGCTCCACGGTTTCGTCACCAGTCCGCCGAAGCCGCCGGCCGGGCTGTTGATGAGGAAGGTGTTTTGCACCTCGGGTGCGGACATGAAGGCCTTGTTGATCTCTTCGGAGAACAATGTCACCTGGTCAAGGGTGGCATTGGCCGGACTCTTGATCAGGCCGAAGAGGTAACCCTGATCCTCGACCGGTGCGAGTTCATGCATGGACATGGACCAAAACGGAATGCAGAGCGCGGCGATGAGCGCAGCGAAGGTGATGACCGCCCAGCGATTGACCACCACGCCGTTCAGAACGCTGGTATAAGAATTGCGCAAGCGCTCGAAGCGGCGGTTGATCCAGCCGGCGAAACCTTTTTCCGCATCGCCTTCGCGGAGCAGGCGCGAAGCCATCATGGGCGACAACGTCAGCGCCACCACACCGGACACCACCACCGCGCCGGCCAGAGTGAAGGCAAATTCGCGGAAGAGCGAGCCGGTGAGGCCGCCCTGGAGGCCGATGGGCAGATAGACCGCGACGAGGGTGATGGTCATGGAAACGACCGGACCGACCAGTTCGCGGGCGCCCATGAGGGCGGCGTTGATGGGAGTCTGGCCCTCCTGCAAATGACGTTCGACGTTTTCCACCACCACGATGGCGTCGTCCACCACCAGGCCGACTGCGAGCACGATGGCCAGCAGGGTGAGGAGGTTGATGGTGAAGCCGGCCAGCATCATCAAAAAGACCGCGCCAACCAGCGAGATGGGAATGGCCAGCACGGGAATGATGACCGAGCGGACCGAGCCCATGAAGAGGAAGATGACCACGATGACGATGAGTAGCGTTTCGGTCAGGGTCTTGAGCACGTCGGTGATGGCGCTTTCGATGTAGATGGTCGAATCGAAGGCGACGCTGGCGTTCATACCCGAGGGCAGGCGGGCCTGGATGTCGGGCAGGGCCTCGCGCACGGCCCGGACCACGTCGAGGGTGTTGGCCGAGGGCAGGGGCCAGACGCCCATGAAGGTGGCCTTCTCGCCGGTGAAGCGGACGTCTTCCTCGTAGGATTCCGCGCCGAGGGCGACGTCCGCCACGTCGCTGAGGCGGACGATGGCGCCGTTGTTTTCGCGGATGACGAGATTGCGGAATTCCTCGACCGTCTTGAGGTCGGTGTTGGCGATGAGGTTGACCGCGATCATCGAGCCCTTGGTGCGGCCAACGGCGGCGAGGTAATTGTTGGCCTGCAGGGCGGCCTGGACTTCGGTGGCAGTGAGGTTGAGGGAAGCGAGCTTGTCCGGTTTGAGCCAGATGCGCATGGCGAAGGTGCGGGCCCCGAGAATGTCCGCCCGCTGCACGCCCGTGATGGACGACAGCTTGGGCTGCACGACGCGGGTCAGGTAGTCGGTGATCTGGTTCTGATCGAGGTCCTTCGAGTAAAAGCTGAGATAAATCGCGGCGAACTCGGAGTCCTTCGAAATCACTTCAATAATCGGCGCTTCCGCCTCCGGCGGGAGGTCGTTGCGGACCTGCGCGACCTTGGCCTGGATTTGCGTCAGGGCGGCGTTGGTGTCGAAGTTCAACTTCAGCCGCACCGTGATCGTGCTGAGCCCCTGCGCGCTGGAGGACTGCATGTAATCGATGCCGTCCGCACTCGCGATGACGCGCTCAAGCGGGGTGGTGATGTAGCCGCGCACGAGGTCGGCGTTGGCGCCGATGTAGGCGGTGCTGATCGTGACCTCGGCGATGTCGCTGCGCGGATACTGGCGCACGCTCAGTTCCTTGATGGAAACCAGGCCCGCGATGAGGATGAGCAGGTTGACGACGAGCGCCAGAATCGGGCGCTTGATGAACAGGTCGGTGAATTTCATTACGAGTCCTCCGGCTTCGGCGCGGCTTCATTGGGCGGGAGGATGGTGTTGTTCACGACGACGGCCGAACCCTGACGGAGCTTGAAGCCGCCGGAACTGACCACTTCCTCGCCGGGATTCACGCCGTCGAGAATGGTGACCTTGTCGCCGTAGGACTCGCCGATTTTCACGACCTGCTGGCGGACCGTGCGGGGGGATTTTTCATCCTTGGCCGCTTCGATGATGTAAACGGTGTCCCCGTAGGGCGCGTATTGGATGCAGGTGGCGGGCAGGACGACATGGCTTTTCTTTTGCGGGAGCGGCACCTCGGCGTTGACGAACATGCCGGCGCGGAGGAGGCCCTTGGGGTTCGGCACGGTGGCTTGCACCCGCACGTTGCGGGTGGCTTCATCGACCACGGCATCGACCGCATTGATTTTTCCGGCAAACTCGTCGGGCTGGCCCTCCGCCTTGACCTTCACATCCTGCCCGGCGGCGATCTGGCCGAGAT
>JBMOHI010000300.1:0-3566 GCA_049317925.1 Terrimicrobiaceae bacterium | reverse complement strand
CGTGATGGTTTCGATTTGAAGAGCTCCTCTCGAGGGAGGCGCATCAGGTCGAATGATGCGTCTAAGGAACGGCAACGGGCGGGCGTTGTCAACGCCTTTTATTTTGCAGGGCAGAAAATCAATCCAGGCGCTGCCGCTGGCATCCGAGCCAGGCGATGAAGAGGCCGATGATCACGTGCGAGCAAAGCACCCACAGGCACAACGAGGCGGGGGAGAGGGCGGTCTGGATGACAGTCTGTACAATGTCGTAGTAGCGCTCGCCCCGGAGGGTTTGCAGCACGCCCGACCAGCTCCAGTAGGCGGCGATGAACGGCCGGGTGAGCGAGCCGACCCAGTCCGGCAGCGCGAGTACGGCTCCGGAAAGCGGGAGCTGGAAGCCCACCAGGTAAATGGAAACCAACGAGGCCTGTTCGGCCGAACCCATCAGGCTGGAGATGGCGAGACAGACCGAGGTCATGGCGGCATTGACCAGAATGAGGAAGAGAAGCTGCACGGGAAACTCGCCGGGAAACCCGCAGACGAAATGCACGAAAAGCCCCATCCACAGCGACTGGGCGACAACCAGCGCGGCCAGGAAGACAGCCTTGCTCCCGATGTAACTGAGCGGATTCAGGCCGGAGAGTTTTTCCTTTTCGAAAATCAGCCGCTCGGCCGCGATTTCGCGCCCGGAATTATTCGCGCCCATCAGGGTGAGAAGAATCACCTGGAACATCACGATGCCCGAGACCAGGCTGCCGATCTTGCTGCCCTGGACGAGGAACTTCATATTTTCCTGAAGCTGGTCCATGACATTCTGCTCGAGCCCCATGGAAAGATCCTGAATGGCGGGCAATCCGTTCCAGGCGAAAATGGCCACCAGGACGGGGAAGCCGAAGATGAGTCCGAGCTGAAGAAAAATCTGCGCCTTGTTCCGCGAAAAAATCCGGAACCGCCGCGCTGTGAGGGTGAGGAATTGGTTGAAGACTCCCGGCTGCGGCAGGGTCTCGGATTTCGGAGAGGGTGGCACTGCCGTTTCGATCACCACTTCGGGTTCGTCCGGCACGCTGTCGAAATTCACACTTTCGAGATCCGGTGCGGCATGACCCGCGTTGGCTTCCAGGAAAGCCTGGCGGTGTTTCTTCCAGGACTGCGACCATTCGCGGCCCTCGCGTTGTGAAAGCTGTCCGTAGAGATCCTGCGGGTCATCGCAGCGGAAGTAGTGAGTCAGAAATTCCGGCGGTCCGTGATAGGCCACCACGCCCTGATAAAGCACCAGCACCGAATCGTAGTAGTGCAAATGGCGGAGGCTGTGCGTGACGGAGAGCACCACCCGGCCGTCCGAGCGGGACAGTCCGTGCAGGAGGGTGACAATTTCGTCCTCGGACTGCGGGTCGAGTCCGCTCGTCACCTCATCCGCCAGGAGCATGACGGGTTTGCTGGCCAGTTCCATCGCCAGGGCCAGGCGTCGGCGCTGCCCGCCGGAAAGCACGTGGACAAGGCGATCAGAAAATTCCGTCATGTTGACTTCGTCGAGGATGCGCGCCACCGCCTCATCCAGCGGATCGCCATGCATGCCGCGGACGCGGAGTTTCATGGCATAGGCCACGCACTCGCGCACGGTCAGTTCGTCATGTGCGATGCTGAATTGCGGGACATATCCGATCTCCGAGGGAGAAAAATCCTCCTCCATGAGATCGCGCCCGTCCCAGTGAATCTGCCCCTCCTCGTCGCCATGAGCAATTCCCGTGATGACCTTCAGCAGCGTACTCTTGCCGCAGCCCGACGGGCCGATGATGGCGCCAAAATGTCCGCGCGGAAACCGGGCCGAAACATCCGCCAGCAGGGGGCGCACTTCCTCGCCTTGGCCAATAAAAAGGGTGACGTCCCGTAACTCGAGCACGGCGGGAGAGTCGCGGAACCGCGTCCGGATGACAAGAGCAAGGTGAAGAAGCGTCTAACGCTCTTCGCCCAGGGTCTCCTCCGTGTCGGCCAGTTCCTCAAGATCCTCGACCGTGAGCGGGCTGGTGATGCGGTGTTCCTCACCGAGCCATTTTCCGAGGTCCACCATCTGGCAGCGGTCAGAGCAGAACATCCCGTGCGGCCCCTCCAGCCAGGAGCCTTTTTTTTGACAGGTCGGACAGGGGATTTCGCGGGCCATCTTTATCTGAGGGCATTGATCTTCACTTCCGAACACGAATCAAAACCGGGCTGCGCGATCATTTCCCCGTGCGGTTTTCCGGCCTTGAGCCGTTATCCCTCCATCAGCTCTTCAATCCTGTGGCCCCAGAATTCCTCCAGATCAGCGAGGGACCAATTCCACTCGCTTGCATCGGCGGCGATCTTCAGTTCGGGGTTCTTGCTGACGACGCCCAGCTTGCGTGCGGGGACGCCGCGCCATTCCAGCAGGGCAAGAACAGCGGTCGCGTTTTGTTTCTTTACCGAGATCACGATGCGGGACTGGGATTCGTTGTAGAGGAGAATGGCAGGCGCGAGGCCGGTGGTGCCGAAGTCAATCTCCGCCCCGATGTGTCCGGGCCCGCTGAGGCAGGACTCGGCCAGGTTCACGGCCAGTCCGCCTTCAGCGCAATCGTGGGCGCTTTGCACAAGGCCCATGCGGATGAGGGCGCGGGTGGCATCCTGCACGGCTTTTTCCTTCGCGTAATCGAGACGCGGAGGCGGGCCCTTCTTTTGCCCGGCGAGGAGCAGGAGGTGGGAGGCGCCGATCTCATTGCCCAATTCGCCGACGAGGAGAATGACGTCGCCCTCGGTTTTGAAATGCTGGGTGGTGATGTGTTTGGCGTCGGCGATCAGGCCGACCATGCCGACGGTCGGGGTGGGGTCGATCGAACCGGCGGGGCTTTCGTTGTAGAGACTGACATTGCCGCCGGTGACGGGCGTGCCGAATTCGCGACAGGCTTCGGCCAGTCCTTCGACGGCTTCCCGGAGCTGGAGGAAGTTTTCCGGTTTGTGCGGGTTGCCGAAATTCAGGTTGTCCGTCACGGCGATGGGAACAGCGCCCGAGCAGGCGAGATTGCGCGCGGCCTCGGCCACGGCGATTTTCGCGCCTTCGCGAGGCTCTTGCTTACAATAGACCGCATTGCAATCGGAAGTAGCGGCGAGGATTTTGTCGGCCTCGCGGACGAGGAAAACAGCGGCGTCCGAGCCGGGCAGGACGGCCGCACCGAGGCGGACCATGTGATCGTATTGCCGCCAGACCCAGCGTTTGCTGGCGATGCTGGGGTGGGCGAGAAGGGCGTTCAGCGTGTCGAAAATGTCGCAATCGATCTGGAAATCGATTTCCTCCGGAGGGGTTCTTAGAGCGGCGACGCGTTGGTAAACCGGCGCTTCGTCGGCCAGGGCGCGGGCGGGGATCTCCACCACAGTCACGCCGTTTTCCTTCACCCGCATGAATCCGTCGTCTTTCACTTCGCCGACCTGGGCGTAAGGCAGATCCCACTTTTCGAAAATTTCCTTTACCTTGGCTTCCTCGCCTTTCTTCACGATCACGAGCATGCGTTCCTGCGATTCGCTGAGGAGCGTTTCGTAGGGGGTCATGCCGGTCTCGCGCTTGGGCACAAGGGCGAGGT
>JBMOHI010000299.1:0-3566 GCA_049317925.1 Terrimicrobiaceae bacterium | reverse complement strand
CAATCAGCTTGCGGCAGGTTTGCAGGCCGCCCCCGAGAAAAGTGTCCGGCGCACAACCGATCCGAAGCTTTTTCTCGCGGGCCAATCCAATCATCTGCCGCGCCTCATGCCGGCGCAAAGCCAGCGGCTTTTCGTTGTAGACGTGTTTGCCTTTCTTCAGCGCCTTAAGAGCCACCTCACCATGCACGGACGGAACCGTAAGATTGATGACGAGGGAAATGCCGGAATCCGCCAGTAACTCATCAACGGTGAGTGCCTTGGGAATTCCAAACTCCTTTGCCAGCGCCTGCGCCCGCGAGACGTCGATATCTGCACAGGCCGCGATTTCGATGTTCTCAAATTTCTTGCCGGCCTCAGCGTAAATCTTGCTGATATTGCCGCAACCGATGATTCCAACTGGGGTCTTGCTCATAAATTCTTACCGGCTGGCCCACAGGAGGCCGCGTTCCATAATGGTGCGCGCTTCCGGCACATCAAAATCCCGGGCCACATGACCCAGCGAGGAAAAAAAGACCCGCCCCTTGTCCCAGGTCCGCGTCCACACTACAGGCATCACCGTTCCCGCAATCCATGGATGCACCGCTCCATCAAAGGTCGTTGTCGCCAGCACCCGGTTGGACGGATCGGTGTGCATGTAGTATTGCTCGCTCTCCATGGCAAAATCCTTCAGCCCAGCCGTGATCGGGTCGTCCGTCGCGGTGATATTCACGGTGTAGCGAATAATGTTTCCGGGATGCGCCACCCACTGTCCTCCGGTCAGAAATTGATACCCGGTATTCAGGCGGAACGAATCGCACATGCCGCCGTGCCAGCCGGCCAGTCCCACGCCCGATGCCACCGCATCGCGCAAGCCCGCGAACTGATCGGCTGAAATCTCCCCCATCGTCCAAACAGGCACAATCAACGACAGCGAGGCCAGAAACTCCGTGTCCAAATACGCATCGAGCGTGTCGGAAATCGTGACGTCATACCCCTGGTCGCGCAGAAACGGCGCAAACCGGTCCACACATTGTTTGGGTTCATGGCCGTCCCATCCCCCCCAGACCATCAAAGCTTTCTTCGACATAAGAGGGAACTACTATCCGCCGCGCCAAGGAGGGCCAGCCTTTTCTTGTTCGACAGCCTGGCCTCACCGGCTTACCTTCCCTTTGTGTCTCCCCTGACCGGTGAATTCCTCGGTACGATGCTCCTCATCGTGCTGGGCGACGGAGTCGTGGCCAATGTGCTGCTGACAAAATCCAAAGGCCAGAACTCCGGCTGGATCGTCATCACCACCGGCTGGGCCTTGGCCGTTTTCATCGCTGTCGCGGCCGTTGCCCGCGTAAGCGGCGCCCATCTCAACCCCGCCGTCTCGGTCGGCCTCGCCGCCGTCGGCGCTTTCAATTGGGCCAGCGTCCCCGGCTATATTGTGGCCCAATTGCTGGGAGCTTTCGCCGGAGCAATCATCGTCTGGCTGGCCTACCTGCCGCATTGGAAGGAAACTGCGGACGGCGAACTCAAGCGCGCCGTCTTCTGCACCGCCCCCGCCATCCGGAGCGTGCCCGCAAATTTCCTCTGCGAAGTCATCGGCACTTTTGTCCTACTCTTCGGAGTGCTCACCATGAAAAGCGCGTTCGAAAAAAACCTCACCGGCAGCATCATTCCCATTGACCTCGGCGCACTCAGCGCCCTGCCCGTCGCCCTCCTCGTCTGGGCCATTGGCCTCTCCCTGGGCGGTCCCACCGGCTACGCCATTAATCCCGCCCGCGATCTCGGTCCCCGCCTTGCCCACGCCCTCCTCCCCATTCCTGGAAAAGCCTCCAACGACTGGTCCTACGCCTGGATTCCCGTCCTCGCCCCCATCGTCGGAGCCCTCCTCGCCGCCGCCCTCTACCTGATCCTCGGCCAATACTAAAACTTCAGCCTTATGAAATCCCTCCTCGCCCTCGACCAAGGTACCACCAGTTCCCGCGCCATTGTTTACGACGAACGCCTCCGCGCCGTCGCCTTGGCGCAGAAGGAATTTACCCAACAGTTCCCGCGGCCCGGCTGGGTCGAACACGACGCCTCCGAGATCTGGCAGAGTGTCCTGGAAACCTCCCGTCAAGCCACCGAGCAAGGCGGCGCCTCTGACATCGCCGCAATCGGTATCACCAATCAGCGCGAAACCATCGTCCTCTGGGACCGCAAAACCGGCGAGCCCGTCGCTCCCGCCATCGTCTGGCAGGACCGCCGCACGAGCGAATACATGTCCGCCCTGCGCGAAGGCGGCAAGGAACCCTTCATCCAGCA
Source organism: Terrimicrobiaceae bacterium (assembly GCA_049317925.1). GTDB lineage: Bacteria > Verrucomicrobiota > Verrucomicrobiia > Chthoniobacterales > Terrimicrobiaceae > CAMASH01. Next base: position 1,295 of record JBMOHI010000299.1, on the reverse strand, counting down.
AAAAACCGGCCTCCTCCTCGACCCCTACTTCTCCGCCAGCAAACTTCACTGGCTCCTCCGCCAGGTCCCCAACGCCATCGCCCGGGCGGCCAATGGCGAACTAGCCGCCGGCACCATCGACTCCTGGCTCATCTTCAAGCTCACGGGCGGACGAGAACACGTCACCGACGTCACCAACGCCTGCCGCACCATGTTGATGAACATCCACACCGGCGATTGGGACGACGAGCTCCTCGCCCTCTTCGCCATCCCCCGCGCCATCCTTCCGCGCATAGCCCCCACCAGCGGGCACTTCGGCGACACGGATCCCGCTCTCTTCGGAAAATCCATCCCCATCTGCAGTGCCGTCGGCGACCAACAAAGCGCCCTCTTCGGCCAGCTCTGCACCACGCCCGGCCTGGTCAAATGCACCTACGGCACCGGCTGTTTCATGCTCATGTTCACCGGCTCCGACCCCATGGCCAGCGGCAACCGCCTCCTCTCGACCGTGGCGTGGAAGATCGGCGACGCCCCGATTCAATACGCCCTCGAAGGCAGCGTCTTCGTCGGCGGTGCCGCCATCCAATGGCTGCGCGACGGCCTCAAAATCATCCGCACCGCCCCCGAGGTCAACGACCTCGCCGCGGAAGTGCCCGATTCCGGCGGCGTCTTCCTCGTCCCCGCCTTCACCGGTCTCGGTGCGCCTTACTGGGACTCGACCGCCCGCGGCACCATACTCGGCATCACCCGCGGCACCACCGCAGCCCACATCGCCCGCGCCACATTGGAAGGCATCGCCTGGCAGGTTACCGACCTCCTCGCCGCCATGGAGAAGGACTCCGGGCGCCGCCTCACCACCCTGCGCGTGGACGGTGGAGCCAGCGCCAGCGACCTCCTCATGCAAATGCAATCCGACTCGCTCGGAGTCAAAGTCGAACGTCCGAAAAACCTCGAAACCACCGCCCTCGGCGCAGCCATGATGGCCGGCCTCGCCGCGGGCCTCTGGAAACACCCCGACGAACTCCACCACATCCGCGAGGTGGATCACCTCTTCCGCCCCACCACCACCGTCAAAGACCGCCGCACCAAACTCAAACAATGGCGCAAAGCCATCAAGCGTGCGAAGAACTGGGTTGAAAATTGAACCACCGACGCACAGAGACACCGAGAGGATATTGAAAACATAAATTCCCCTTTCTCAGTGCCTCAGTGTCTCTGTGGTTAAAAAAATCTTATGAACCGCGAACAAATGCTCCAAAACCTCACCGCCGAAGCGCAGTGGGACCTCATCATCATCGGCGGAGGCGCCACCGGAC
>JBMOHI010000298.1:0-3568 GCA_049317925.1 Terrimicrobiaceae bacterium | reverse complement strand
GGAAAGGGTGGCGGTTTCGGGGGTAGAATGGGCGCCCGAAGGAGGCGAAACGCAGGAGGAAGCGGCGACGAGGGGAGAGCGTTTCGTTTGAATCGGTGGCGGGGATCGGCCGGATGGGTGATTGGTCCCTTGCGGTGGCGTTGCTGGGGCTGGCTGATCGAGAATGGGTTGAATTTGTTGGGGATAGCGGGTGGACGGGTTAGACTGGCCTGGTTCTAAGCCGATTCTGGTTCTGTCAGGCCGGATGTGCCGATTCGTTCCCGGCGGAAGGTTGGTGCGCGGCGCCGCAGGATGAACGCCACGGCAGCGGCCTAATCCAGCCCCGTCTCCGCATCCCGTTGCTTGCCGGTAAACTCTAGGCTCGTGCCGAAGTCCGGCGGGGAGTCGCATGGCATCGTTTCGCGCCCGATTCCGCCGATTGCGTCCATGCTGAGCCCGAAGGGTTCGTAGTCCTGGCAACTTCGGAGGGGCAATTTCAGGATAGTTGTCTTGCGCCTGGGTTGGCTCTCCTTGTTTTGTGGTGGACGGTCTGCGACCGAGGAAAGGGTGGCGCTTCGGCGGGGAAAGCGGTTTGATGGTGACCGGTGATTCTGGCTCGGGGGCTCCTTTGGGGACCGTCCCAGTGGGTTTTGTGGAGAACTGAAGATGGGACGACGGGACTTTTCCCGAGATAGACGCTTTGGTTGAAGCGGTCGAGCGCGGGGAAGTCCTACACAACATCGACGCGCAACTTCTGAGCGGATTGGGCGTGACCTCAACCTCGCTGAGAAAAACGTAATTCGAAAGAAATTTCTTTATGCATTCCGGGCTCGGATGTAACTGGGGCGCGCACCTTAGGTCACCAACCCCTGCATTTGCAACGGAACCGTTCGAAACACATCCATCAGGGGGAGCCAAATTCTAACCATTGAAATCAATGGACGGCAGAGCCCGAAAAGGCTAAGTCGTTTGTGTTCAGGTTCGAGTCCTGACTTGGGCATGGAACCCGCACACTCAATCCGCCGATAATCCCTCAGCCAGATCAAGTACCGAATAACCAGCCAAACGGATAACTTCCGGATGGCCGACGATCCACTCGGAATCGCTGGCTTTGGCGGAAACGGCGTCGCTGGTTGGAAGGGCTGTGCTCGCCAGGGAATGCGGGCGTTGGTCGGACCGTTGGAATGTGGTGTCATTCCATCGATCGTAGGAGTTCTGCAAGAACTTTCGCCCGGTGCAATGAAATATTAAAGGTTGCCGTTCACGAGACAATCGGCAGGGAGCACGCCTTTCAAGGAGGTAAGCACCGTGACCGAAGGCACCGACGCAAAATGGCGCTCATTGCCATTGTCAATTCCGGCCGCGTCGGGGTGCAGGATCTACAGTCCCGGATCGTCTGAAAAAAGCCGCCGTTGCAGTTCCCGCCGCTGTTTGCGGTTCAAGTTCTTGCCCCGGAGACGCTCGAAGGTGGACTGCTCTCGCTTTGCCATGTCATAATCTCCTCGCCTGTGATTAGACTGGGCGCGGCTCGGTTCGCGATACTTCACAATCTCTCCTACGGGGTCGAGCCTGGCCTTTTTTCAAGGCAGTCCGCCACCAATCACCCCGACGCTGAAACCGAGACCATACTCGCGAACGGGCACAAAGGCACGAATCAAATATCGGCCATAGCTTGCCTGCCTAGCTTTGTATCCAGGATGCCATATCGTCGGACCGAAGCCCAAGTTTCTGCTCCTCACCAACACGCGCCGCGCGTGTTATGTTACTGGCGAGTGCCGAAGTCTCAAGCTCCTCAACGGCGCGGAAAGAATCTATCTCCTACGAAATGCGTTGGTCCATTCCACACTTGTCCATCGAAGGATATCGACCACACAGGAATCGCCTCGGTCTTGAACTTCGTGACGGCAAGCCCCAGATCCCTCGTTCTGGAAATAGGGGATTGAGACACTTGCAAAACTCCCCGCCCCCAAACCCCCGCTTCCCAACCGCAAAACCCCCATCCCGGTCCCCCAAAAAACAAAACACCCAAAAACTGTTTTGAAAACGCCCCTGCCCCGAGGTACCCTATTGGCGCCAAGCAACCAGGCCCCCCATTATCATGCAACTCAACCCGCTTCAACTCGTCACTCAATTCGCCCACATCCTCCAGCTTGAGTTATTTCCGAAGTTAGAAGGAGAAGTCGGCCCGTTGAGTAAGGAGTTAGAGTTACTAACCGCCGTCGCTTCCATGGCTCCGCTGGAGCGGATGTTATCGGCCAACCGCGCCTCCACCGGCCGCCCGGCGAAGGACCGCACCGCGCTCGCCACGGCCTTCATGGCAAAAGCCGTGCTCAATCTTCCAACCACTCGCGACCTGATTTCGCGCCTCCGCGTCGACGCTGCTCTCCGTCGTTTCTGCGGCTGGTACAGCGCCCAGGCACTGCCCCACGAATCCAAGTTTTCACGCGCATTCGCCGAATTCGCCGCCACCGAACTGCCTCAGAAACTGCACGCTGCCATCATCGAGGCCACCCAACGCCAACGGCTGATCGGCCACATCACTCGCGACTCCACCGCCATTCCAGCCCGCGAGAGCCTCTCGGAAGCCGTCAAACAGGAGCGGAAGGCGGAGCTGGAAAAAGCCCGTAAAAAGAAGAAAGCAAAGGAGGAACGGAAGCGAGCCGCCAAACGGGCTGCCGCCAAACAGACCAGAACTGCCGAAAAGTCCAAGCGCCGCACCCGCCCGGCCGCCAAACGCAAGCACCCCAAAGGCGCATTCGCCAAAGCGAAAGCAACCAATCGCGGGAAGCGCATCCAGCGCCAGCGGCACCAGAAACTGGAAGAGATGATCGACGGGCTCCCGCGCCATTGTGACTACGGAGCCAAGAAGAATAGCCAAGGAAACGAGAACTATTGGCGCGGATACAAACTGCACCTGGATGTGGCCGACGGCCAACTGCCAATCAGCGCCGTGCTCACCAGCGCTAGTGTCCACGACTCCCAAGTAGCAATTCCTCTCATGACACTTACTTCCAAGAGTGTAGCTTATCTCTATGAGGTGATGGACTCCGCCTATGACGCCGATGATATACACGCACATAGCCGGCAACTGAACCACGAGCCAATCATTGCACCGCACCCGCGGCGCGGTACTAAGAAGTCTTCGGAGGTACCGAAAGTACATCCAGACAAACCGGCCCGGCAATTGGACTGGGCCAAGCAAGAGCGCTACAAGGTACGGACAATGAGCGAACGGGTGAATGCGCGGTTGAAAGACGAATTCGGTGCCAGCCAGATCCGGGTGCGCGGCGCGGCGAAGGTAATGGCGCATTTGATGTTCGGAGTGATCGCTCTCACCGTCGACCAGTGGCTGCGGATGAGTCTTCCCCTCAGCTAACGCGGGGAACAGCGGGTCAAAATGCAGCCAACAATCATGGTCTTCCGGGCAGGCCTGGCGGAGGCGTGCCCGTTCGCGACCAGGAAATGGGCATTCTGGGCGCCAATTCACAAAAGATCGACGAAAATCCTTCGCGACCTACCGTCAAGCCCCTTCCCACAGCGCTTCGCAGTTGTCAAGCCCATTTCCGCCGAGTTCTGCAAGTCGTTCACA
>JBMOHI010000297.1:0-3577 GCA_049317925.1 Terrimicrobiaceae bacterium | reverse complement strand
GCCGGACTCTGCGTTTGGAAGATAATCTTGTCCTTATGATCAAGGAGGGCGAAAAAGCCGCTGGTCAGCACGCCCCGATTCTCGATGGCGTCGCTGAGGGCGAACAGGGTTTCCAAGGCGTAACCGACAAAGTAGATGCCGATGGTTTGTCCGGACTGATCGTTGATGGGCTCGTATCCGGTGATGTAGGGTTTTCCGAGAATATCCACCACGCCGTAGAAGGATTGGTTTTGGCGAATGGCGGCGATGGCGGGTCCGTTGGGATCGAGCACGGTGCCGACCGCCCGGCTCCCGTCGGGCGTGGTCACATTCGTCACAGCGCGCACAAACTGATCGCCCTCCTTTTGGAAAATCGTGGCGGTGCCATTCATGATTTCGGTGACCTTGTCCACCTGGGAAAAGTCGCCGGCCACCGGCCGGTCGCCGAAGAAAAGCGCCGTGCGCACGGTGCCGTCCTGTTGGCGCACCTCCTGCATCCGGGGCTCCCCATTTTCCAGGCAGAGCATTCTCAGCACCCGCATCGAGGAATGGACCAGATTGAGGTTGATCGTGTCCGTTGTTTCCAGGACGTCCATGACGTGATCCATCTTGGAATGCATCTGCGCCTTGGCTTCCTGCTGGATATAGTCGGAAAGCCGCCGGAAGCCGGAAAGTCCGGCGAAGCCCACCGCCACAATGACAAAGAGGAACCAAAGAAGAACTTTAGTTCGAAGCAAATGTTTCATGGGAATGGGTTGGACAATCCCGCGGCAAGCAGGCCGCCGGGACTGGCGGAAAGATAAAAATGCCATTGCGCGGAACAAGCACAATTCGATATTAGCAGGAACTTCGCGGCGTTTCCCTATCTATTCCCACTCCCTATGGCAGCTTTCCAGACCTCACTAGACGGCACGATTCACATCCTCAGCGTGTCCGGCCGGCTGGATCCCAGCGGCGGCAAGGACTTGAAGGATACCATGGCCGTGTTGGCCGACAGCGAGGAAAAGGGCGATCTCCTGATCGATCTCGAGAACCTTGAATACATGGCCAGCGCAGGCTTCCGCGAGTTGTTTTTGGCTGGCCGCAAGATCGGTCGCAAGGGCGGACGCCTGGTCGTTTGCAGTTTGCGCGGTGAAGTGAAGCGCGTCTTCGAACTGGCCCGCTTCGATACCGCTTATCCGATTTTCGAGACCCGTCAGGAAGCGCTGGATCACCTCAAGGCCTAAGGCCCGATCTGATCAGGCGCGGGCTTTTTCCGACTCCGCCTTGGGCGGGCGGCCCAGCAGCTCCCACATGGCTTCATGGGGCGGCTTGTTCTCGTAGAGCGTAGCGTAAACTTCCGAGGTGATGGGCGCTTCGATGCCGAATTTTTTCGCGCACTGCCACGCTCCGAGCGCGGTGGGAATGCCTTCGGCCACCATTTGCATGGAGGCCTGAATCTGGGTGGGAGATTCTCCGCGACCGAGCCGCTCGCCGACCTTGCGGTTGCGGCTGTGGCGGCTGAAACACGTGACCATCAGATCGCCGACGCCACTGAGGCCGAAGAACGTTTCCTTGCGTCCGCCCAAGGCCACACCGATACGCATCATTTCCGCCAGGGACCGCGTCACCAGGCCGGCCTTGGCGTTATCGCCCATGTTGAAACCGTCCGAGACCCCCGCGGCGATGGCATAAATATTCTTCAGTGCGCCGCCGAGCTGGATACCGATCACGTCGTCACTGGTGTAGGCGCGGAAGGTCGGCAGCGAGAAAGTCTTTTGCAGCGGGTCGAGCAGTTCCGGGTGGACGGAGCCGATCACGCTCGCGGCGGGAATGCGTTCCGCGACTTCCTCGGCGTGATTCGGTCCCGAAAGAACACTGACGCGATTGGCCGGCAGGCATTCCTCCAGGATCTGGCCGGCCAGCTTGCCCGTGTCGTGCTCGATACCCTTGGTGCACGAGACAAAAACGGTTTCCGGTTTCGGACCGAGCGCGCCGATTTGCGTGGCCACATCGCGGATCGCTTTCGAGGGCGTGACAATGAGAATCAACTCGGCATCCATCGCGTCAGCCAGATTGCCGGTCGCATAGATGTTGGGAGAAATTCGCACGCCTGGCAGGTAGGTCTCATTGGTGCGTTTGGAGACCAATTCTTCCACGATGGCGGGGTTGTGAGCCCAGAGCCGCACGCGGGCGCGGTTCTCTGCCAAAAGCAAGGCCAGGGCTGTCCCCCACCCGCCGGCACCGATAACGCTGATATTTTTATACATGAGAAGAAGGGTTTTCGGCTGGTGGAGAGGAAATCGGTCGCTTCTTCTCGAACTTTTTCTCCGTTCCGGCAAGCAGGCGTTGAATATTTCCTTTGTGCCGCCAAACCGCCAGTGCGCACATGATGGCTGCGATGATTACCCGCAGCCAGTCGCAGCGGCCGAAGCTCAACATGACAATGCTGCCCACCGGCAGGGCAATGGCGGCTGCGAGCGAGGCGACTGAGACATAGCGCGTGGTGAAAAACAGCAGCAGCCAGGCCGCAAGTCCGAAAAGAAAAACCTCAATGGGAAAAAGCGCGAGCATGATTCCGCCCGAGGTGGCAATGCCCTTCCCGCCCTGGAAACCGAGCCATACCGGAAACATGTGTCCGATCACACAACTGATCGCGCCGAGCACGCCAAATGGGATGGTTTGCGCCGGGGCGGCAAACGCGCCGATCAGAAACGCCACGATCACGGCCAGCCAGCCTTTGAAAATATCCGCCGCAAAAACAAGGTAGCCGGTCCGTTTCCCCAAGACCCTCAACGCGTTGGTCGCGCCGATGTTGCCGCTGCCTTCTTTGCGCAGGTCCAGCCCGTGGGCCCGCCCGGCGATGTAGCCGCTCGGGAACGAGCCGATCAAATACGCAACCAGCGCAGCGGCAAAAACAGCGATCCAAATCATGGCGGAACGGTTAATGGCGGGACGCGGGGTTGCCCTCAAGCAAAAATGATGGCAGGTTGCGCCGTGAAATTTCCCATCGCCCTCGCGGCGCTTTTTCTCATCATGTCCCTATCCGCCCATTCCGAAGAACTCCCCGCCGAAGTCACCGTCCGCCTGCTCGGCCCCGACGGCCAGCCCGCCGCAGCAACCAAAGTCCCCTCGGTAAAGAAATCCGATGCCGAATGGCTCAAGCAACTCGGTCCCGCCCGCTTCCGCATTTTGCGCAGTTCCGGCACCGAGGCGCCTTTTTGCGGCACCCTTCTGGACAACAAAAAAACCGGCGTCTATTTCTGCGGCGGTTGCGAATTGCCCCTCTTCGCCTCCAACTCGAAGTTTCATTCCGGCACGGGCTGGCCGAGTTTCTTCCAGCCGTTTGCCAAGGAAAATGTGACCGAGATCAGCGACGTGAGTCACGGCATGGAGCGCACGGAAATCCGCTGCGCCCGCTGCGACGGACACCTCGGCCACGTTTTCCCGGACGGCCCCGCGCCCACCGGACTGCGCTATTGCCTGAACTCCGAGGCTCTGACCTTTCAGGAGATCAAGTAACCGGGAAGGACGCGCCGCCCCCCCCTAATGAAAGTCGTGCGACTGCGGCGCGGTGAGTTCGCGATAGTGGAGCGCCTCGATGCGCTCGGTCTTTAGT
>JBMOHI010000296.1:0-3584 GCA_049317925.1 Terrimicrobiaceae bacterium | reverse complement strand
TGGGAGCGGCCACGCCGATCTCCTTGCAGGCATCATATTGGGCGCGCAGCAGGTCAAAATTCAGATGGGGATGGATCTTGCCCACCTTGGTCGGATGGTAACTCCAGCCATGATGACATTTGGAAAAGAGCGTGATCGAATTCACCCGCGCTTCTTGCAAGGTGTCCTGCCAGCGGGCCTTGTCGAATTTGGTCCCGATGGCCGGGATGTGCGGCGAGGTGTGAAAGTCGAGATGGACCTGACGGAAGGGAAGCGACTTGGGTTTCATAAGAGGTCGAATGGGGGAACCTGATCGGGGGTTGTTTTCGAGAGAAGGAAATTCTTCGCGGATCAGCGATTCGCGGTTCCTAGAGAATCAGCATGCAATCGCCGTAGCTGAAGAAGCGGTAGCGTTCGCGAACGGCTTCGGCGTAGGCGGCGAGCATGCGCTCGCGACCGGCGAAGGCGGAGACGAGCATGAGAAGGGTGGACTTGGGCAAATGGAAATTCGTGAGCAAGAGATCGACCCGCCGGATGGGAATCGGGGGATGAAGAAAGATATCGGTGGATCCGGAATAGGCTTTGATCGGACCGGCGGGCTGGCTTTCCAGGACGCGGGCGCTCGTCGTGCCCACCGCCAGCACGCGGGTAGCGGCGTTGATGGCGCGGGCGGTTGCCTCCGAAATGCTGTAGCGCTCCTCATGCATGCGGTGATCCTCGATGCGGTCGGCTTTGACCGGCATGAACGTGCCGACGCCAACGTGGAGGGTGAGGAAGGCATGGGGGATTCCGGCCAGAAACTCCGGGGTGAAATGCAGCCCAGCAGTGGGGGCCGCGACGGAGCCGGGGGTCTCGGCGTAAACGGTTTGATAGCGAACGGTATCCTGCGCATCGGCTTCGCGTTTAAAGTACGGCGGAATGGGGATGGCACCGAAACGCTCGAGGTCGGGTTCGCTCTCAAACTCCAAAGCGCGTTCCCCGTCGGGAAAAATCTCCCGCACGATTGCGGTGGTGCCGGCCACAGCGCACGAGTCGCCCACGCGCATCTTGCGGCCGGGTTTGACCAGGCACTTCCAGTGCAGGCCGCCGAGCGGTTCGAGCAGCAGCATTTCGATCCGTTCGTCGTCGGAAAAGAGCCGGGCCTTGATGACCTTGGAATTGTTGAGCACAGCCAGGTCGCCGGGTTGGAGATATTCAGGAAGATCGCGGAAATGGCGGTGTTCGACTAGGCCGGTGGCGCGATGTATCACCATCATCCGCGAGGCGTCGCGTTCGGGCAGCGGACGGCTGGCGATCAGTTCGTCCGGCAGATCGAAATTGTAGTCGGAGACGAGATGGCTCAAGACACGAAGGCTTTTTAACCACTAATGTTCACTAACCGGCACTAATCGGGAGTAGCGGGGGAAACTCTCCTGAGTGTTCATCGGTGCCAATGAGGGATTTCTCTCAGCCCTTCACCCGCGTGAAGGCGCAGCGCTGGGCGGCGGCACCGACGAGTTCGGCCACGCGTTTTTTCAAGCGACGGGCCCGGCTGAGCAGGACTCCGGCCAGAATGAGATAGGGAATCCACAGCCAAAGGTCGCTGCCGGGGACGAAAAACTGACGGTAGGCCAGGATGCAAAGCAACACCAGATTGACGAGAAACGTGGTGGCGACCATGTGGATGTCGAGTTTGATGCGGGTGAGGCATTTCGGGCCACCGTGGTATTCGGTCACGCTGCGCAGTTTGATGCCCCACCAGAAACTGCCGAATATCTGTACGTCCCAGCTTTTCCAGCCGGTGTCGGTCGAGTAGTTCCAGCCCTCGGTTTCGAGGGCCTGGATGATCTCCGGCAGGAGGCGTTCGCGGCCCTGACCGTTTTCGGTCCAGAAATTCAGGCGCGAAATGCTGCCGCTCGGCGGGGTGAAGTTTTCCTCATGCGAGGCAATGACGGCGGGCGGGGTGCGTTTGAATTTCAGCCAGGTGAAGTACCGCGCCCATCCGCGCACGAGCGGCTGGGCCAGGGCCAGAAACGTGACCAAAAGCCGGGCCCGGATGGTGTCGTGTTTCGGCTCCAGCTTGGCGTGGATCATGAACGAAAGAGCCACCAGGAACGTCCCGCCGAACATCAGATACGGAACAATGCGCAGCACCGGCAGCGGGACCGAAAGGGCGAAAACAAAGGCCGTGAGCACGACCCACTCGATGCTGCTCAGGTAGGCCGCGATGTCGGATTGCGGCGTCGGGTAGATGGACTGGAAGAGTCCCTCGCCAAAGACGCCGTGATAGATGACGGGACGATTGACCAGCCAGGTGAAGCGCGGCGCGCCGTAGATCTGGCCTTTCCATTTGGCCGTGCCGGTCGGGCCGAAAAAGACGAGGTGTTTGAAGCGCAGGAGCGACTCCGCCTCACCGTAGCCTTCCTGCTGTTTGCGGAAGGCATCAAGGGTGAAGCGGCGGTAATGCCAGACAATGGCCGAGGGACTGAACGCGATGATTTGTCCCTCCTGCTGCAACCGCCAGCAGAAATCCACGTCGTCGCCGGCTTTGCGGTATTCGGGATCAAAGCCGCCGACCTTTTCGAAAGCCCATTTGAAAAACGCCATATTGCAGCCGGGGATGTGTTCGGCCACCACGTCGGTGAGCAGCACGTGGCTGGGTCCGCCCGGAGCAGCCGAAACGCAGGCCTGGATCCAGTTTTCCGCCGGTGGCGAAATGTTCGGGCCCCCGACCCCGGCGTAGTCACCGCTGATGAGCGTACCGACGAGAAAATACAACCAGTCAGGATCAGCCATGCAATCACTGTCGGTGTAGGCAATAACCTCGCCCTTGGCCGCGTAGCCGCCGACATTGCGGGCAAAACTGAGGCCCTTGTTTTCCTGGCGGATATTGACGATCCATGGGTGTTTCGCCGCGATCTCCTGGGTGTTGTCCTTCGATCCGTCGTCCACCAGAATCACTTCGTAATCGGGATAGTCGACGTGCTTGAGGGACTCGAGGCAGCGGTCGAGGGTTTTGGCCCCGTTGTAAGAACAAACAATAACCGAGACCTTCGGATAGCGCGGCAGCGCCACCTTGCGGATCATGGGCGTTTCGTCGGCGAAGAGCGCCTTGACGGTATGGTAGGCTTTTTTCGGCTGACGATCGATCGTGGTCAGTCCAAAGGCCCAGTCGGTGATGTCCACCCCGTTGCACCACCACTCGTCCGTCCATGTGTAGATGAACGTGCCGGCTAGTCCGCCGCGCACCACGCTTTCGACGTGCCATTTGAGCATTTCGGCCTGCTCCTCCTCGGGGTGGCGCAGGGTGTCCATGCCGAACTCGCCCATGATGAGCGGACGGTCCTCCGCGAGGTTTTGCAAACGTGCGAGGTACCGGTCGAAATCCTCCTGCCGGTGCAGATAGACGTTGAAGGTGTAGAAATCCATGTTCGACGGCAGCAGGTATTCCGTCGGCGGATAGCTGGCATAGGAAAACAGCACATCGTCATCGGCATCGCGTCCGAGATTGATCATGTTCTCGACGAACTCCGTGACGCGGCGCACTCCATACCAGCGCACCATCGTGCTCGAGATTTCGTTGGCCACGAGGTAGCCCATCAGAGCGGAATGGCCGGCGTTGGCCT
>JBMOHI010000295.1:0-3588 GCA_049317925.1 Terrimicrobiaceae bacterium | reverse complement strand
CCAAAGCCAATCCCAAAGCCAATCCCAAAGCCAGTCTTCCTGACATGCTCTCCCGCGTCGCCGATTCCTGTTTCTGGCTCAGCCGCTACATCGAGCGGGCCGAGAGCAACGCCCGCATCCTCGATGTCAACATGCAGCTCATCCTCGATTTTGAGGATCAGGCTCCCCACCTCGTGCAGCGGCACTGGCAGCCCGTGCTGGCCACGCTGGAAGACCAGGAACTGTACAACGAACTCTATTCGGAAGTCACCCCGGACGCCGTGCTGGAGTTCGTCACCTTCGAAAAGAAGAACCCGCACGCCATCGTCACCTCCATCGCCAACGCGCGCGAAAACGCCCGCACCGTGCGCGAGCAAATTTCCAGCGAAATGTGGGAGCAGATCAACCGCACCCACCTCTATCTGCGCGACGGACAGGGCCGGCGGGATTTCAACGACAGCCCGATCGATTTTTACCGCCGGCTGGTGGACCAGCTCCACGCCTTCCAGGGCACGACCGATGCGACCATGCTGCATGGCGATGGCTGGGACTTTATCCAATTGGGCAAATACCTCGAACGCGCCGATTCCACCTCCCGCGTTCTCGACATCAAATACCATATCCTCCTCCCCAGCGGCGAGAAGGTCGGCGGCAATGCGGATATCACCCAATGGATGGCGGTGTTGCGTTCCTGCAGCGGGATGGAGGCGTATCTGAAAACCTTTGTCGGCCAGGTCACCGGCTGGCAGGTCGCGGAGTTTCTCGTCCTGCACGACGAATTCCCGCGTTCGATCCGCTTCTGCGTCGATCAGCTCGACAGCGCCCTGCACCGCATCTCCGATTGCGACCGCGGACACTTCAGCAACGAGGCCGAGCGCCTCTGCGGCACCCTGCGCTCCAGCCTCGACTATGCAACCATCGGAGCCGTCTTCCAGACCGGTCTGCACCAGTTTCTCGACAAGACCCAATTGCGCCTCATTCAAATCGCCGACGCCATCACCCAGACCTATTGCCAGTGGAAGGACGAATAATCCGCCTCCTGGTTTTCCTCGCCGCCATCGCCTGCGCCCAGGCGGCCGGCTGGGACACCCTCACCGGCTGCCGGCTCAAGGAGAGCGAGTGGAACGATGGCGATAGCTTTCATGTCGTGCAGGGCGGCAAGGAATACATTTTCCGCCTCTGCTATGTGGACACGCCGGAAACCAAGGCTCACAAGGAACTGACCAAGCGAACGACCGAACAGGCGCGCTACTGGAAGATCCGTAAAAAAGATATGTTTCCCCTCGCCGCCGAGGCCGCCGCCTACACCAAGGACCTCCTCGCCAGCGGTTTCACCGTCAAAACCCAGTGGGAGGATGCCAAGGGCGAGAGCCGCCTGCCGCGCTACTTCGGAGTCATCATCACTTCGCAGGGCGATCTGGCCGAACTCCTCGTCTCCAAAGGCTACGCCCGCGTGTATGGATTTTCGCCCGACTATCCCGGCGGAACCAGCGCGGACCGATACAAGGACAAGCTCAAATCGCTCGAGGACAAAGCACGGGAGAAGGAGATGGGCGCCTGGGCCTACTCCAAAAGTGCGGCGCAGCCAGCGGTGAAATCTGCGGAATCTCCGGTTAAGAAAAAGGAAAAGCCGGCCGCCACTCCGGCGGAGAAAACTTCCGGCCTCAGCGAGATTCCGGCATTCTGAATCGCAGCTTCAAAAATCCGGCTCCCCTGGCACTGCCAGCAGCCGGGCAAAAGTCCGCAAAATCCGGTCCGAGGTTTCTTCGTCCAATTCGCCCAGCTTTTTCAAGGCTTTGCGATTGATGGGCCGGATCAGATCGCAGGCCGCGATGTATTTTTTGCGATTCCAGAACACGACTTCACGCAAGGGCGTGACGGCAATCTTCTCGCGTAGCGGACAGACCAATTGGGTCGGAAGAGCCGCCAGAGCGGGGTGTTGCAACCCCACCAGATTCGGCGTCCGGTTATCCGCCGTCGAAGAATAGACAGGAAGGCTCATTCCTCGTGAACGGGATACTCCGCGTTCAGTGCCAGCGTTTGCTCGCAGACTTCAGGGGTGTAAGCCGCCACCGCCTGTTGGTAAAAGTGCCGCCGTTCGCGGCGGCGGGCCTCCCCTTCCAGCAGATGGTGGAGGAACGTGGACTTCGGGGTGTCATCGCGCAGGGAATCCAGCAACCGGATGGCCGGCGCAGGGAGGGTCAGAGTCTGACGACTGACAGGCGACTTTTTAGCGACTTTCATAAACTCACTGTGGAGCACGACGACGGCACAGTCAAGAAAGTCGGCCCGTCCGATTGACACAAAAGGCCGCCAACCGCATTTTACTCCGGTGCATTTGTTTTCGTATCGCGAAGGCGTCCTTCACTGTGAGGATGTGAACTTGGAGGAACTGGCTGACCAGACCGGGACGCCTGCTTATGTGTATTCGGCGGAGACGATCCGTGGGAATTTCCGCCGGCTCGACGCCGCCCTCGCGCCGCTCGATCATCTCATTTGCTATGCGGTAAAGGCCAACTCGAATCTGGCCGTGCTTGACCTGCTGCGCCGGGAGGGCGCGGGTTTTGACATCGTTTCCGAGGGCGAACTTTTTCGCGTCCAACGCGCGGGAGGCGATCCGGCCAAATGTACCTTCGCAGGCGTGGCCAAGACGGCGGAGGAAATCACCGCCGCCCTGCGTGCGGGCATTCATAGTTTCAATGTCGAAAGCGAGCCCGAACTCGAACGCATCAATGACGTCGCCGGCTCGCTCGGACTGAAAGCTCCGGTCGCCGTGCGGGTGAATCCCGATGTGGACGCCAAGACGCACAAATATATTTCCACCGGCAAGAGCCTGAACAAATTCGGCATCGGCCTCGACCGGGCCGCCGAGGTTTATGCCCGCGCCGCCGAGCTGCCTCATTTGCATTTGCGCGGTGTCCAGACCCACATCGGTTCGCAGATTCTCGAGCCGGAACCCTTCGCCGAGGCCGCGGCCAAGCTGGTTCCATTGGTCGAGTCCCTGCGCGACAGGTACGGCATCGAGTTTTTCAGCATCGGTGGCGGTGTCGGCATCGTCTATGATCCGGCCCTGGCCAGCGGCAGTCCGGAGTGGTGGCAATCGGTCGATCATCCCCGGCGCATCACCCCGGAGGACTATGCCGCGGCCATCGTGCCCATCCTCAAGCCGCTCGGTTTGCGCATCCTGTTCGAACCCGGCCGCTTCATGGTGGGCAACGCAGGCGTGCTGCTCAGCACCGTGCAATATGTGAAAAAAAATCCGGCCAAAACCTTCACCATCGTGGATGCCGGCATGAATGACTTGATCCGCCCCGCGCTGTATGAGGGCTATCACGAAGTGGTCCCCTTGCGCCAAACCGACCGGGAATCCGCCGTGATGGATGTGGTCGGGCCGGTCTGCGAGAGCGGCGATTTTTTCGCCCAGGATCGCGAAGTTCCACCCCTGGCCGAAAACGAACGCATCGCGCTGATGAGCGCGGGAGCCTACGGATTCGTCATGTCGTCCAACTACAACTCGCGTCCGCTCCTGCCCGAGGTGTTGGTCGAGGGGAAAAAGTGGACCGTTGTCCGTCAGCGTCAGACGCTCGACGATCTGGTGCAGGGCGAGAC
>JBMOHI010000294.1:0-3592 GCA_049317925.1 Terrimicrobiaceae bacterium | reverse complement strand
GATCACGACGGCGGCGGTCCGCCGTATGGATGTTCCCTCGACGAATTAGACGAGCGGTTTTTGCCGCGCTTCCGGATTATTGAGGAACAGGGAGACATCCCGACCTTTCCCGGACGCGAAGGCCGGGAGATCTTGCGCGTGTTCAAGAGAACGCAATCGATTTAGTCCGCGGGCAGGGAAGTCGCCTCGCTGAGTTGACGCATTGCTGCCGCAACCGTCATTCCGCAGACTGGCTATTTGGCTGGGGCAATGCTTAAATGCCAGATTGTGAGAAAATTCTGGAAACGCAAACCCGCGCTGGGCATCGGCATTGGCGTAGGGCTGGTGGGCGCGGTGGCGCTGGCTTTGCGGCACGGATTGCGCCGGGCTCCGCGTGAACTGATTCCGGACGACATCTCGCCGGCGATTTTTGCCACGCGGGTGGCGGAGACTTCGCGGGGGGAGATGATTTACCACACCTCGGGCACGGGGGAGCCGCTGGTTTTTCTGCACGGGATTTATCTCGGGGCTTCGTCCTACGAATGGTCGAAGGTATATCCGCATTTCACTCTGGGGCACGAGGTGATCGCACCGGATCTCATCGGTTTCGGCGAATCGGAGCGGCCGGGTGATCCGATGGATGCAGTGGATTACGCGGAGGCGATCGCGGAGTTTTTGCTGGAGACATGCGGCGGACGCAAGCCGATCATCGTGGCGAGCGGGTTAACTGCGGGCATCGCGCTCTTGATGGCGTCGCGGCATCCGGAACGGATCGAGCGGCTGATTGTGCTGCTTCCGACCGGACTGAAGGAATCCGGGAAATGGCGGGCGGCGGGGATGGTTGCGCTGGTCGGTTTGCCGGGACTGAATCGTTTTGTGTATCGCAACTATCTTTCGCGGGCCCCGTTCATTCGCGGGTGGCTGACGAAGTTCGCGCTGGGAGATGGTTCGCGACTGACGGAGGAAATGGTGCGCGCGCTGACGACCTGTGCACAGCAATCGGGGGCCGAGCATGCAATTTTCGGGTTCCTGCGGGGACGGCTGGCTTTTGATATCGAGTCGCGGTTGAGCCGCGTGCCGCATGCGGTGACGATCCTATGGCCGGACCGCGCGGCGGGGTTTCCGCTGCCGGTGGGGGAAGAGATTTCCCGCAAGCTGCCACGGGCGCGCTTCGTGACGGTGCCGGACTGCGGGATTCTTGCCGCGCTGGAGGCACCGGGTCCGCTGACTTCGATCCTGGCGGCGGAGCTTTACGGAGACTTTCGGCTCGAAGGGGTGGCTTGAGGAAATGTCATCGGTCAATCGTCATTGGTCATTGGTTGAATGCAGGGCGATTCGGTATTGACTAATGACCGGTGACAAATGACCAATGACCGGTCTGTTGTGAACGTCTCTGACCTGCGCGAAATCCTGCAATACGTGCCCCGTTTCCGGGAGCGCGTGTTTGTCATTGCCGTGGACGGCGAGGTGGCGGCGTCGGATAATTTCGCCAACGTGCTTCTGGACCTGGCCGTATTGCGTTCGCTCAGCGTCAAGGTGGTGCTGGTGCATGGCGCAAGTCACCAGGTGGTGGAACTGGCAAAGGAACGGGGAGTCTCGCTGACGAATTCGGACGGGACCGGCGTGACCGACGAGGCGACGCTGGAGTTGAGCATCACGGCGGCGATCCGGCTGACCAATCAAATGATGGAGGGGCTTTCCGCGGTGGATTTGCGGGCGGCGTATATCAACGCGATCATCGCGCATCCGGCGGGAATTCTCGGCGGACAGGATTTTCAATACACCGGCCGGGTCGAGCGGGTGGACGCCAAAGCGCTGCGGCTATTGCTCGATGAGGGCATCGTGCCGGTGGTGCCGCCACTGGGATTCGACGGCGAGGGACGGACCTACCGGGTGAATTCCGACGCGGCCGCGGTGGAGGTGGCGGAGGAATTGTCCGCCGCGAAAATCATCTACCTGGCGCCGGCCGCGGCATTTTCGACCAAGGCGTTGCCCCGGCAGCTTTCCGTGACGGAGACGCAGGAGCTGCTGAAAAAATCGCGGAACGAACTTTCGCAAAGCGTGGTGTCGAAACTGGAGTGCGCCGCGCGGGCTTGTGTGCAGGGCGTGCCGCGGGTGCATGTGCTCAATGGTGCGGTGAACGAAGCGTTGCTGACCGAGATTTTCAGTCATGAGGGATTCGGCACGATGGTTTATTCGAACGAATACCAGCAGATCCGGCGCATTTTCAAAAAAGACGTGCGGGCCGTGATGTCGCTCATCCGGCAATCGGTGCAGGGCGAGGAACTCGTCCGGCGGACCCGGGCGGAGATTCTCGAACATTTGGAAGACTACTGGCTGCTCGAAGTGGACAAGACTCCGGTGGCCTGCGTGGCCCTGCATTTGTATCCGCAGGAAGCTTCGGGAGAACTGGCCTGTCTTTACGTCAGCAAGGCGCATGAGAACCAGGGCTACGGCCGCAAGCTGATGGCCTTCGTGGAAAATCTCGCGAAGGAAAAAGGCCTCAAGCGGCTCTTCGCCCTTTCAACCCAGGCCTTTAATTATCTCCAGCAAAAAGGCGGCTTCGCCGAGGTCTCGGCGGAGATTCTCCCGACCGAACGGCGGGGCAAATATGAGGCCAGCGGACGCAACTCCAAGGTGCTCGCGAAGACGTTGCCGTAATGAACTTCGCTCTCTGGGTGGATGGCGGGGTCATCCTTTTTTACTTCGTTCTGATCGTCGGCATCGGCCTTTACGCCGGGCGGAACAACTCAACCTTGCGGGAATTCGCCCTCGGCGGACACAAAATCCCCTGGTGGGCCGTGCTGGCTTCCATCATCGCCGCCGAGACCAGCGCAGCCACCTTTCTCGGCACGCCCGGTGAGGGCTACAAGGACCGCAGCTTCGCCTACGCCCAACTGGCCATCGGCACCATCATTGCCCGCGTAATCATCGCCTATCTGTTCATCGCGCCGTATTTCAAACACAAGGTGCAGAGCATCTACGAATTCCTCACCGTGCGTTTCGGGCCGCGCACGAAGGACATGGCCAGCGGCATCTTTTTGCTCAGCCGCGTGCTCGGTATCGGCGTGCGGCTTTATCTTGGCGGGGTAATCCTCGTGGTCATCTGGCGTTATCTCTTGCCGGGCCAGGAGGTGACGGTGTGGACGTATTTCTGGGGCATTGTGTTCATCACCGTGGTCACGACGTTCTACACGGCCGTGGGCGGCATCAAGGCGGTGGTCTGGACGGATCTCATCCAGGCGTGCCTGATGATCGGCGCAGCCATCTTCGCCGTGCTCACCATTTACTTTCACATCCCCGGTGGCTGGCAGACGATTTCGGATAAACTGTCCGGCCAGGACATCAGCATGTTCAAGACCGGCTGGGATGCGACGAAACCCTTCGGCGAAGCGCTCAAGGGCATGTTGGAAAATCCCTACACGATTTTCGCCGCGATCGTCGGCTCCACGTTTTTCACCATGGCCACACACGGGACCGACCAGGACATGGTGCAGCGCATGCTGACGGCAGAGAATCCGCAAAAATCCCGCCTCAGCCTGATCGTGAGCGGCTTCGCCGACATCCCGATCGTGCTCGCCTTCCTCGTCGTCGGCATCCTCCTCTGGGTGTA
>JBMOHI010000293.1:0-3598 GCA_049317925.1 Terrimicrobiaceae bacterium | reverse complement strand
ATCCTCGGTCAGGTAGAGGATCAAGTCTGAATCGGGTTCCGATTTCCTCTTCATGGCTGCTGTCTCCTCTCCATTCGAACTTGTAAGCAACGTTTACCAGTTGCCCGCCTGTCTGCGTGCGACGCACAGGTAGACGCCTCCTCGGGAATGGCCGGATTCATCCGCCGGATGGCCTCGCGTGAACGCCCGACCAGCACCACCTCCGAGAATGAATCCCTCCCGCCATCGCGGGACGCCGGTTCACCGGACGCGGGGTGCGGCCCCTGCCCGACCGCATAGCCCAACTCCCCGAACCATTCGAGGGCGGCGGCTTCGACGGTGGATTCGTTGAGAGACATGACATTTCGCCGAGTTCCGCGCTTGGATCAAAATGTCAGCGCCCAAATCGCCTTGGCCACTTTTGCCATATCAGCCTGCCGCTTTGCGATTGTCTCCTCCGTCCAGTCAGTGAATTGGCCCAAATCCTTCGAGGTTCGATACTGCGATTGTGCATACACAGTCTGCTTTTGGGCAAAAGCCGCGTTGCCCGCTTGCTGTCCATTCAAACCCCGTTCCAACAAGGGGTAGTTTCCAACACGCTCGTAACTGCGCTCGTGAGCTTCAACGGTGAAATGTTCCCAGCCGACTTCGCCCGGATTCTCAGGCAGGATGTGCTCCACGGTGGCGGTCATTCCTTCATCGTTGATGTCGGCGCCGCTCAACTGCTTCTCGATCCTAGCTAAGATATAGCGCAAGCGTTTGCCTGATGTGCTGCGGTTCCGGAGTCTGAGGGCAGCGAAATCCGCCTCGAACTCCTCATCTGGAATGTAAATCGGCCGTAATGCCTGACGAACCGCCACGAGGGTTGTCGCGGAGCCGCGGCGAACTTCCAACGCGGCGCGATTGTAAATCTCTTCGAGGATATGCGTGCTTCGCCGGCTTACGCCATTGAACCTCACCGACAACAAGGCGCAGTAGCGGAGTATCTCCACCAAATCCTGCGGTACGGTGAACGCGTCCTTGGCAGCGAGCACGAGCGGCGTGTATTGCGACACATTGAACAAGTTCAGCACCCGCACTTGCTCTTTTGCGCCTTGGTAATCCAACCAGAACTGGCTTGCGAAATCGTTCAAACCCTCGAACCACGCAGCGTCTTTCTCCAGTCGGTCAAGTAGTGAAGAAACGTGGTCGAGTGTGGTCACATCCCGCTTGATGGTTTTGAAGAGTTGCTTCTGTCGAACGTATTCACGTTGTGAGTTCAGATGGTGCCGTAGGAACTCCGGAAAGCTCGCAATGCCCACTTTGGCCGTGATGCGCGCCCACTGGCGAAGCACGGGATTCATCTGGGATTTACTGAGACGATCCGCCAGCGACAACAGGTAGTTCTTGAGCAGGTCGGTTTCCGTCAACTCCAACCCCCGCGCGTTCAATGTCTCAAAAACAGTGTAGGCGCTCAACTGGTCCTGCACACGCACGCTGATGAAAACCAGACGCTCCGTGGCAATCTCGCTCACAAATGCGGCTACCTGCTCGCCCTTCTTCTTGGTGGAAAATTTTCCCTGAACCTTAGCCTTGAAGAACTGAAAGCACTCCCAAAGCAGGCGCTCTGAATCACGCAAGCCACGGACCCCGCCTTGGGGCGGCTTGCGCTGCGCAAGATTCAATTGGAAAAAATCGTCGTCGTTGGCGTTGAGCTTGAGCTTGGGCGTGATGCGCAGGCTGGTCGGGTCTTTTGCGCCAAGGTAGCTGCTTTCCAATAGCGTGGCGCGCTCCTCGTTGGCGGTCGCATCCACGCCCTCACTGGCCAGGCCGTAGAGATAATCCACGCACGCGAGAATCAGGATACTCAGGGTCGCCATGCGCTGCTGGCCGTCAATCACCCGGAATTGCTTCCGCTCGCCGCTCTCCAGCACGATGGCGCCCATGTAATGGTCTTCGCGATTGGCTTCGACCGTGGCGAGGTCTTCCCAAAGGTCCTCCCAGTGCTCCTGCTTCCACGAATAATCGCGCTGGTAAGGCGGCACGCTGTAGCTCTTCCCGTTGCTGAGAAGTTCTTTCAGGTCTTCGGTGTCCGTGTCCAGCAGTGTGCTGCGGGCCATAGTAGTGGAAAGGTTACTCGTTTGCGGGGTAAAGAACAGTCTTTGCCATGCTCAACTCCCTCCTCAGCAGCTTCGGCAGCGGCGTGTCGCGCAGGGTGGCGAAGGTTCGGAATGGGATGGCCGGATTCAGCCGCCGGATGGCCTCGCGCAAGCGCCCCACCAGCACCACCTCAGAAAACGAATCCCTCCCGCCATCGCGGGACGCCGGTTCACCGGGCGCGAGATGCGGCCCGTGCCCGAACGCATAGATCAGCTCCCCGAACCATTCGAAGGCGGCGTCTTCGACGATGGATTCGTTGAGCGACATTTCGGTCATCAAGGATGTAACGCCCTCACGAATTTACTAGTTAGCTACGCCGAATGCAGTGGGGTGCCATCCCATAGCTTCCCCGCATCAAGCACATCGAGCATTTCTTTATTCTGAATCAAAAGCTGGTTGGCGGGAATCTCAGTGTATGAAACGACGGAGAAAATGCGTTCCCTCGGAGAAACTGCGGAGGCAAGCTCGCGAACCTTTTGCAGCAACTCACGGGCCTTGCCGCAATCCCCAACCAGCGCATACGGGATGTGCATAGCCTGCATGTGGTTGAGACGCAAAACTACGGAATCAGACCCTACCGTTGCGGCCCTTCTTTCGTAAATTGCGATGATTTCCTTTAAGTCTGCTTTGGGAACCTCAAGTCCAGCACGCCGTCGCGACTCCGCATAGTTGAAGGTGTTGACCAGACGACCAACATCATCTTCGCCGTTCTGGTTTGTCGTTTTCCGGGACAGCTTTTCATAGGCTTCCACTGCGGCGGAATATTCCCCTGCCGCCATACTAATTTCTCCCAAGCGGAAAACAGTGCTTTTGATTTCTTCAATTCTTACGTCATCACCAAGCACTCCAAGTCGTTCGCGACAAATAGAAATCGCATCTTTAAGCCGCTTCTTCACTTTAAGAAAGGCGACAAGATCATCGAAGGCCGGTGAAAAATAAGCATCAAGCCCGATGGCTCTCCGCAGGTTCGACTCTACCTCATCTAAACGACCAAAGACCCTTGCGGCATTGGCGATTTGATAGAAGCTCTCCGCTCTGTCGCTGTAGTCTCTCTCCAGATCGAATCGAGCGGTATTCACTCGTTCCTCGTCGAGCTCGTCAATTGCACGCTTGGATTCCTTGATCAGGAAATCCAGCCCCCGGACGTCGTAATCTGTGATTTTCTCTTTCAGAACATTGTATTCCCACGCCAAACGCCCACCTGATTCATTCCAAACGAGAATCTGCTCTTTCAAGGGCACTCGTCCATCATAGTGAATTTGGCACTGCGGTTTGACCCCCAGCTCCTTTTCGGCCAGGTCGAGACGCTCCTGAAGCAAACCGGTGCGTTCTTCAGGCATCGGCGGGACTGGTGTTGCCACCGTTAGGAGCTGAGGCGGTCTTGTATTGTCTACCTTACTGATGGCTCGAGCGACACCAGCAATACCATGGATGTTCTGGTCGTTAAGTGCGTAGAGCAGCACCACCAATTGAGGCAGGT
>JBMOHI010000292.1:0-3598 GCA_049317925.1 Terrimicrobiaceae bacterium | reverse complement strand
CGCACAAATCCCCGCGTCGGCCTGATGTCCATCGGCACAGAGGCGGGCAAAGGCAATGAGTTCACCAAGGAATGCTACGAGGTTCTGGGCAAGACCCCGGTCAATTTCGTCGGCAACACCGAGGGCCACGCGCTTTTCAGCAATCCGCTCGATGTGGTCGTTTGCGATGGATTCGTGGGAAACATCGTTTTAAAAACCGTGGAAGGTCTGGCCAAGTCGATGTCCGGCTGGATCAAGGGTGAGTTGAAAAAGTCGCCCATCCGCCTGCTCGGTGCCTGGCTGGCCAAAGGCGCGTTTCTCTCAATCAAGAAGCAGACCAGCACCGACGAATACGGCGGCAGCCCGCTCCTGGGCGTGAACGGCATCTGTATCAAAGCCCACGGCAACTCGTCACCCCTGGCTATCAAAAATGCCATCCGGGTCGCGCGCGAGTTTGTCATCCAGAAGGTCAACGCCCGGATCGTCGAGGCCATTGAAAGTTCTCATGAAAAAATCGCCGCGCACTAAGACGCGCCAACCCGCCCGCACCGTTTCCATCATCGGCACCGGCAGCTATGTGCCGGAGAGGATTCTGACCAATTCGGACCTGGAAAAGATGGTGGATACCAACGAGGAGTGGATCACCAGCCGCACCGGCATTAAAGAACGCCGCATCGCCGCTGAGGGCGAACACACCAGCCATTTGGCGGCCGAGGCGGCGAAGCGCGCCATGGAACAAGCTGGCATCAAGGCGGAGGATATTGATCTGATCATTCTCGCCACCGTCACGCCGGACACCTTTTTCCCTTCCACCGCGTGTCACGTGCAGCGTTTGTTGGGCGCAGAAAAGGCGGCCTGCTTCGACATCTCCGCCGCCTGCTCCGGATTCCTTTACGGCATCGAGGTGGCCCAGCAGTTCATTAGTAATCACACCTACAACACGATTCTCGTCATCGGGGCGGACAAGCTCAGCTCCATCGTCAACTGGCAGGACCGCAACACCTGCGTGCTCTTCGGCGACGGGGCCGGCGCCGCCATCCTGCGTTACCGTGCCGGATCGCACGGGGTCATCACGACCTTCATGGGCAGCGATGGAAACTACGGCGACATCCTGCATATGCCCGGCGGCGGCTGCGCCCTGCCGGTCACGAAGGAAAACTTCGACCAGCGCCTCAACACCCTGCACATGAACGGACGCGAAACCTTCAAGCAGGCCGTCACCTCCATGCTGGCCGCGGCCAACACGGCGCTCAAACAAAGCGGACTCACAGTCGAGGACCTCACCTGCATCATCCCCCACCAGGCCAACCTGCGCATCATCGAGGCCCTGGCTGAGCGTCTGAACCTCCCGCTCTCAAAATTCCAAATCAACCTCGACCGCTACGGCAATACTTCCGCCGCCGCCGTGGCCATCGCCCTCGATGAAGCCAACCGCACCGGACGGTTCAAACAGGGCGACTACATCCTGATGGTCGTCTTCGGCGGCGGGCTCACCTACGCGAGTTCGGTGGTGCAGTGGTGAAAATGGAGGGGTGCGACGACTCGTATCCGTGATATGATCGGGTCGTTCCAATCCCAAAACCATGCTCATTGATACCCACGCCCACCTCGACTACACGGATTTTGCCCCTGATCTTGATGCCGTGATCTCCCGTGCTGCCGAGGCCGGGGTGACCCGCATCATCACCATCGGCACCGGCATTGAGAGCAGCCGCCGCGCTGTGGCGTTGGCGGAAAAATATGCCAATGTTTTCGCCGTGGTCGGGGTCCATCCGACCAATGTGCAGGATGAACCCGGCGACTTCCTGCCCGCCCTTCGTGAATTGGCCCGCCATCCCAAGGTGGCCGCCATCGGTGAGACCGGGCTCGATTATCATCATCTGCCGAGCGAGGAAGCCGCACAATCCTCGCCCGCCATGTCTGCTTTGCAGGCCGAGGTGGTGCAGGATATCGAGGCCTCTGTCATGGACGGTGCCTACCGCAATGCCCAGATCGATGCCTTCAACATCCAACTCGATCTGGCGGCCGAACTCGGACTTAACGTTGTGATTCACCAACGCGACGCCTGGGATGACACGCTGAATGTTTTGAAATCCTACACCGGCAAAGTCCGCGGCGTGTTTCATTGTTTCGGCAACCGCCCCGATCAGGCCGCGCAGATCATCGCGCTTGGTCATCTGGTCTCCTTCACCGGCATCGTCACGTTCAAAAACGCCGCTTTGGTCCGCGAGACTGTTGCGGCGATTGGACCGGACGATTTCATGGTGGAAACGGACTGTCCCTACCTGGCTCCAGCGCCTTTCCGCGGCCAGCGCTGCGAGCCTGCGCACACCCGTCTCGTCGCCGATAAAGTTGCTGAAGTGCGGGGTCAGAGCCTGGAGGACATTGCCGCCCAAACCACGCGCATCGCGGAAAAGTTCTTCCGCCTTGGCGGGGGAAAATCGTAAAAGTTCCGTCATGCCCTCATTTGATGTTGTCTCCGAAGTTGACCGCATGGAGGTCAAAAACGCGGTCGATGCGGCCCAGCGTGAACTGGCTTCGCGGTTCGATTTCAAAGGTGTCAAAGCCGCCATCGAGCTCGACGCCAAGACCGGTACCATCCTCCTCTCCGTCGATGATGGTGCCCGGCTCAAAGGACTGCGTGAAATCACCATCAGTAAGCTCGCCAAGCGCGGCATCGACCTGCGCAATGTTGATCAGAAGGACCCCGATATCTCGCCGCTCGGACACTCGCGTCAGGAACTGGCCATCAAGCAGGGCCTCGAAGGCGACAAAGCCAAGGAAATCAGCAAAGCCGTGAAAGCGCTTGGTCTCAAGGTGCAGTCGGCCCTACAGGATCGCCAGGTTCGGGTGACGGGAACGAAGCGGGATGACTTGCAGCAAGTCATTGCTGCTCTTCGGGCCGGGGATTTTGGCGTCGGACTGAACTTCACGAACTTCCGCGACTGATGGTAGGGCCGGTTGTCCCCAACCCGCCGTGGAATTCTACGGCGGGTTGGGGACAACCCGCCCTACCTCTTGCAATATTTTCAATACCGCCTCACGCGGAGATGCCGCGCCGGTGATGGGGCGTCCGATGACGAGATAACTCGCTCCGGCTTTGATGGCGTCTGCCGGTGTCATTACACGTTGCTGATCGTTGGCCGCCGCTCCGGCGGGACGCACACCGGGGGTGACAACTGTCAGGTCACTGCCGAAGCGTGCGCGCAGAATGGAGATTTCATGCGGACTGCATACCACCCCGCGCAGTCCGACGCTCGTGCCCAGAGCTACCAGGTTTTCTACCTGTTCGGCGGGGGTTTTGTTTACGCCGATGCCGCGCAGCTCCGCTTCATCGAAACTCGTCAGCACGGTTACGCCCAGCACGAGCAAGGGGGAATCCGCTGCGGCTTCGACCGCCTCGCGGATCATGAGCTGGCCGCCGGAGAGATGAATGGTGGTCATGTCCGCGCCGAGTTTCACGGCGGAATGCACCGCCTCGCGCGCGGTGTTCGGGATGTCGTGGAATTTCAGGTCGAGGAACACCTTGTAGCCGCGGTCCTTCATGGCGCGGACGATGTCCGTTCCCTCGGCGGTGAAAAGCTGGAGGCCGATTTTGACCCAGAGCGCGGCATCACCA
>JBMOHI010000291.1:0-3606 GCA_049317925.1 Terrimicrobiaceae bacterium | reverse complement strand
CGGTGATGAAAAGCGACCAGACCGTGAGCGGCATGCGGAACATGGTCATGCCCGGTGCGCGCATGTTGACCACCGTGGTGATGTAGTTGGTCGCACCCGCGATGGAGGACAATCCGTTCACGAAAATGGCAATGCCCCAAAGGCTTTGTCCCATCTGGGTGCCGTTATACTTTGCCTCCGCACTCAACGGCGCATAGGCCGTCCAGCCCGTGCCCGGCGCGCCGCCCGGCGCGAAAAAGGCCGCAAGAATGAGGAACCCCGAAACCACATAGAGCCAGTAGCTCAGCTCGTTCAAAAGCGGGAAGGCCATGTCGCCGGCCCCGATTTGCAGCGGAATAAGGTAGTTTCCGAACGTGCCGATGAGCAGCGGCATGACCACGAAGAACACCATGAGCGTGGCATGCATGGTGACGAGCATGTTGTAGCCACCGGGAATGATGGCACCGTCGGACGCGACGGTCGCGGGCAGGAGATGCCCGATGATCGGCACCGGAGTGTTGGGCCACGCGAGCTGGAAACGGACCAGTAAGGCAAGTGCGCCTCCGAGAAACAGAAAGAACAAGGCGGTCCAGAGGTACTGAAGGCCAATCATCTTGTGATCGTAGGTCCAGAGGTACTTGCGGACGAAGCCCACATCCTCGTGGTGGGCATGCCCTGCGGCGGCGGGCGGTTCTGCAGTGATGGCGCTCATGATATTAAGTATACGTTTCTAATTGACGGCGGCATGCAGGGAATTTTTTTCTTCGGAGGCGCGGGCCTGGGCGGCGGCCTTTACCTTGCCGTCGTACCATTTTTCGTAATCTTCCTGGGAAAGCACGCGGATCGGAGCCTTCATGTTGTAATGACCCGTGCCGCAGAGCTGGCTGCAGGCGAGCTGGAGATCGATCGGTTTTTTCACCTCAAACCACACCCAGGTGATGGTTCGGCCCGGGACGGCATCCTGATACAGCCGGAAGCTGGGAACGTAAAAAGAGTGGATCACGTCCCTCGCATTCAAAATGATATGAACCGGTTTACCCGCAGGGAAAACCAATTCCGTCGCGGTGAAGTCATCCGCACCAGCCGGATCATCGGCTTTGACTCCGAATTTATTTTCCGGGGTGATCGCCTTCACATCTACTTCACCAAGCTTGCCATCCGCACCCGGATAGCGGAAGTCCCAGCCGAACTGATACGACGAAATATTCACCTGCAGGGCATCCGGCGGCGGGTTGCGGAAAAGCTCCTTCCAGACGCGGTTGCTGTAGATCGCGAGGCCGAGAAAAATCAGAACAGGAATCGTGGTCCAGATGATCTCCAGCTTGTTGTTGCCATGGCTGTAGTGGGCCTTCACGCCGGGACGCCGGCGGTATTTCACCAGATAGGTGATGTACACAACCTGGGTGGCGACGAAGACAAAGAGGGTGAGCCAGAAGATGAAATTGAGAATCTTATCAACCTCCTCGCCGCCGACGGTGACGTTGGGCGGCGCCCAGAAGAGGTTGGTGTACTCCGCGGCAAAGGCCGGGGAAACGCCGAGGGTCAAGATGGGAAGCAAGCGGAGAAAGAATTTCATAATCATGCCCCTGGTGCGGCAGCAGGTGCGGGTGAGGCGGCGGGGGTCGCGGCTTCCGGTGCGGCAGCCGCTTCGCCGACGAGTTCACGTCCGATGGCCTGGAGTTCTTTTTGGGTCCAAGGATCGACGCGCCCCTTGGTTTGCTCGCGGACTTTGCTGACAAATTCCACCGGAATCGCAGGGCCTTTATTTCCCCATTCATTACGAATGTAGGTGAGGACGGCAGCGATCTGATCGTCCTTGAGCACGGCTCCCCAAGGGGCCATGGCGTTGTTGTAAGGCTGACCCTTAACGGTTACGACACCCTGCAGGCCGTTGAGGACAATCTTCACGAGATGGTTGTCCCCGTGCCAGTCCTGACCCAGAACCCATTCACTGCCCACGAGCGGCGGGAACTGGCCCGCCACGCCCTGACCATTGGCTTGGTGGCAGACGGCGCAGTTTTGAGTGAAAACGCGCTTGCCCACGACCATGGGATCCGGCGCCGCGGCCGGACCGCCGGCTCCGGCTCCGGACCAGGACACCTTATTGGTATTGTAGATATCGGATTGAAACCCGCCGCTGTTGGCCCAGAGGAACATCCCGCCGAAAAACATCAGGACCATGACCAGGACGATGAGCCCGAGTGAAACCGGCTCGCGCTCGGGCCTGGCGTGCAATTCGGTCACGTCCACCTTGCTGGCGAGTTCGGACTCGCGGAATCCTTCATCCATCGGTTGCTGGGAATTTGGCGTGCTCACAATTACTCTGTGGTTTCCACCGGTGCCTCGGGCAACGGATAATTGCGTTTGAGCGAGAGAAGATAGGCGGCCAGCACCTTGGCGTCCTCAGTGGGAACCACCTCGAAGCCCGGGGCGGGCGCATGCGGACCGGTCAGGCCGGTCACGGCTTCATTTGAGGGTTGTCCGGATATTTTCCGCATGTGGTACAGATAACGATACGAAGGCATGATGGAACCGGAAACAACTTCGCGCGCGTCGTAAAGGTGACGATGAATGTCATTCACCGTCGCGACCCGCTTCTCCAAGCCGTAGTTGGCGAGGTCCGGGCCGATGCGCAGGAACCCGACAAAGGCGGGTTGATCACGCAGAAAATCGCGGGCCACGGTGCGACGGACCGGCGGATCGGCTTCGGGCTCGCGGGCGATGTCGGCTGAGAGATAGCGCGGGCGGATGTCCTGACTGTGGCAATACACGCAGCCATTGGCGGCATAGACTTTTTGTCCCGCGACGGCGAGACCGGAGAGCGGCGGAGGATTGACCCCGCCGGTGTTTTCATCGGGAACAGGCTGGAGCTGGCCCAGGGTGAGATAGGGATAGGCGACCAAGCCCAGCCAGCCCGCGGCAAAGGTCAGAAACACACCGAAGATCAGGAGAGGCGTCCGGTTCATACAGTCACAGCCTCCGGCGAAGATTTGGACTCCTCCAACACCGCGAGAATGGTGCGGAAAAACAGATGCGCAAAGATATTGCTGGCGATCACCAGCGCAACGGCACTGAGAACGGCCACGAGGCGGAACGGTGTGGCGAAGCCGACCGAAGAGGCAAAGCGAACCCCCGGGTCATTCAACGCGAAACCTTGCACCATCCCGCCGAAGGTCAGCGAAATATAGGCCACACCCAAAGCCACAAGAAACAGCCAGAAGTGCCAGTTGATCAGTCCGTCGCCCTGCCAGTCCCTTCCGGTCAGACGCGGGACAATGTAGTAGATCGCTCCGAAGAACACCATGCTGACAAAGCCGAAAAGTAAAAGCGCCCCCTGTCCGATCAACACGTCAGTGAAATGAAAAATTGCCGCAACCGCGGGAAATGCCAGCAGGGCCCCCTGCACGTAAGCGAGGAGAAATACCCCCGCCCCCGTCACAGTGAAAAGCAACGACGGACTCCAATTCAGCGCGCCGAACGATCCCCGCATCGTGCCGAGAAGATTGATCGAGATCACCAGAACCGGAATAAAAAGCAGGATGCTCGAAACCACCCCGACGCTAACCAGCCAGGCCGGAATGGGTCCGCCGATAAGTTGCGCCGTTCCGGTCCAAGCGGCAAAGAGCG
>JBMOHI010000290.1:0-3615 GCA_049317925.1 Terrimicrobiaceae bacterium | reverse complement strand
GTGAAAGGGACGGGAACATAGTCAAACCCGAACGCCTCCGCCACTGCTTTGCACGTCACCGTGCCGTCATAAATATTCACCCCGCCCAGCAACGCCGGCTGACGGTGAATGGCCTCGGCCAGGCCGAAGTCGGCCAGGGTCTCGATGTAGCGGTAGGTGACATTGGTCAGCGCCTGGGTGGCGGTGCGGGCGTAGGCACCGGGCATGTTGGCCACGCAGTAATGAATGACTCCCTCTTCGACAAACGTGGGATCATGGTGCGTGGTCGGACGCGAGGTTTCGGCGCAGCCACCCTGATCAATGGCGATGTCCACCAACACGCTGCCGGGTTTCATTTTCCGCAGCATATCGCGCGAGATGAGCTTGGGGGCTTTCGCACCCGGAACCAGCACCGCGCCGATGAGCAGATCCACCGTGGGCAGCAGATCCACCAGGCTGGCCTCGCTGGAGAACAGCGTGTGTGCACTGTGCATGGTGATATCGAGGAAACGCATCCGCTCGAGATCAACCTCGAGAATGGTCACATCCGCTCCGAGCCCGGTGGCCATGCGGGCGGCATTGACCCCGCTGGTGCCGCCGCCGATCACGACCACCCGGCCGGGGAGCACGCCGGGAACTCCGCCCAGCAACACCCCGCTGCCGCCATTATGCTTGGCCAGACAGTATCCGCCCACCAGAACGGACATGCGGCCCGCAATCTCGCTCATGGGTTCGAGCAAGGGCAGGCGGCGGTTCACTTCGACTGTTTCGTACGCAATGCAAGTCGCCCCGGTGGCCAGGAGCGCATCGGTCAGCGGCTGGTTGGCTGCCAGATGGAGATAGGTGAAAAGAATCTGGCCCTTGCGCAGGAGTCCGTACTCGGAAGCCAACGGCTCCTTCACCTTGACGATCATGTCCGCGCGGGCAAAGACCTCGTCGTGGGTAGAAATAATTTCCGCCCCGGCGGCGCGATAGGCCTCGTCGAGAAAGCCGATGCCGGCCCCCGCGTTCTTCTCCACCAGAACCTGATGCCCGCGTTTGGTGAGTTGATAAGCCGCTGCGGGCAGGAGCGCGACGCGGAATTCCTGCTCTTTGATTTCCTTGGGGACGCCGATGATCACTCTCTACCTATCGCCCGCCCGGCGCCTTCAAACAAGCCCGTTTGAACCAACCGTCCGCAAAAAATACCCTTCCCTCCGCGGGGCCCGATGGACAAACCCGCCGATTTATGGGATATCCTCCCAGGGAATGGGTTACTTCCTCCATGCCAGAACGCTGCTCATTTTGGCAGCAGCCGTCGCCCTCATGCGTGCGCCTGGCCATGCCCAGGAAAAGGTTGAAAAAGAATTCCAGATGGAGTCCGACGATTACGTCCGCGACGAACTCGGGGTGAATGACATCACCGCGCCCTCCATCGCGCAAATTCTGAAGGATTTCGGCACCTTTCAGCCCTTCCAACTCGACCTCATCGCGGCCAACCCGCGCGATGCCGTCTATGACAACCGCCTGCAGACGTCGCTGCACTTTGGTTCCCTCGTGGCCGATGGGTTCATCCTCACCGTCGCGGAACGTCCCCAGGACATCCAGGACGTCGGACGCGCCCTCATCCGGCAGTCCCATGCCCTGGGCGTGGGCGACCGTCTGACCCGGCGCAGCAAAAGCCTCTTCGAGGCCAGCGACAAAGGCGACTGGCAGGGCATGCGCGAGGAACTGATCAAAACCCAGGCCGACGTGGAAAAATCCATGCTCGATCTGCACGACGAACAAATGGCCCACATGATCAGCCTCGGCGGATGGCTGCGCGGATTCCAACTCGCAGCCAACAGTTGTGCGCTGAAATACACGGCCGAGCGGGCCGCCATCCTCGGACGCGCCGAGATCATGGACTACTACCTTGACCGCCTGCAGACGCTCCATCCGCGGCTGAAAAAAACCGAGTTCGTTTCCACCATCACCGCAAAATTGAAGGATCTGCTCGCCCTCACCACCTCCACGGCGGGCCAGCCCAGCGAAGCCGATGTGAAAAAAATGCGCGACCTCGCCAACGAAATCGAAGCCGTTGCGCTCGGTCCGGTGGATAGCGACGGCAAGATCCTGCCCAAAGCTCCCAACCCGTGAGTTCTCGGGCGGGGAGATTCGTGGACACGACTGACGCCGCCAACGTGCGCCATTTCCGGCAACTGACGGAGGACTACTTCGCCGAGACCCACGAGCGCTTCCCCCACCAAGCCAGCGCCCTCGGGTTGGAACAATTCAACGCCCGCCTCGGAGCCAACGATCCCGAAACCCACCGCGCTCAGATCCGTCTTGCCGAACGCACCCTCGCCGCCGTGGAGGAAATGCCCGGAGCCGCCTTCGCCGGTGACGACTGGCTCGACCGCCGCACCTTCCTCGCCATGCTCCGCACCGAGTTGCTCGATACGCGCGATCTCCAGCGCTGGCGCACGAATCCGCAGGGCCACAGCGATGCGGCCGTCGGCTCCATCTTCGATCTCGTCGTCCGTAACGCCGCCCGTCTCGCCAAAGTCCTTCCCGCTATCGAGTCGCGTCTGGCCGCCCTGCCCGACTTCCTTGCTGCCGGCGCAGAATGCGTCAGTCGTCCCGTTCCTCTCTGGACCAAACTCACGCGTCAGTCCTGCGAAGGCGCCGCCGGATTTCTTCACGAGATCGAACCGGAGCTTCTGAGGCACACCACCTCCCCCGCCCGGCTGAAACGCCTCATCGCCGCCGCCACCGGCGGCTTTGGCGACTATGCCGCGGCCGTTTCCCGCAAACGCCCCGGCCCCGAACGCGGCTACTCCATCGGCCGCGCGAATTTCGAGTTCCTCATGCGCGAACGCCTTGGCTTCGACTACTCGCTGACCGAGGCCGCCGCCAACGGACGCCGGCTCGTTACCCGCATGCAGCACCTGCTCGAACGCGAAGCCGCCCGGCATGGCAAAAAATCCGCCCGCGCCATCCTCGACGAAGCCGCCCAGGCCTGGACTCCCACGCGTCCGCTGATTGACGAATACCGCACCGTCACCTTCGCCATCAGAAAGCAACTGGCCGACCTCGGCCTCGTCACCCTGCCCCGCGGCGATAAACTGGAAGTCCTGCCGGCCCCGCCCTTCCTCCGCCACCAGTTTCCCACTGCCGCCTACCACGGACCGCAGCCATTCTCCAAAAAAAACCGAGGGCATCTTCTGGGTCAACGACCTCAGTCTCACCCAGACCGATCCCGCGAAGAAACTCGCCGAGATCCGCCAGCATTTCGGCCTAGCCCTCACCAGCGCCCACGAGGCCTATCCCGGCCATCACCTCCAGTTCGCCATTCAAAACCGCCACCCCAGCAAACTCCGCCGCCTGGCCGGCCATTCCATTTACTACGAAGGCTGGACCATGTGGTGCGAACAGATGGCGGTGGATCACGGACTGGTCGAAAACCCGCTGGCCCGCCTCCAACAAATCCATGACGCCCTCTGGCGGGCCCATCGCATCGTGATCGATTGCGGCCTGCACGACGGTTCACTCAGTCACGATGGTGCCTGCAAAGTCCTGATGCGCGGCGTCAACTTCACCAAAGCCCGCGCCGCCGGCGACGTCAACTGGTACACCAGCTCCCCCACCGTGCCCATGAGCTACCTCCTCGGACGC
>JBMOHI010000289.1:0-3649 GCA_049317925.1 Terrimicrobiaceae bacterium | reverse complement strand
GACTGGAATGGGTTCGCGGCACGCTCTTCAGCGGATTCGGCTGGAACACGCTCGGAGTGACATTGCACGAAAACATCGCCCTCATTCAAATCTGCGACATCACCGGCGTGGGCGGACTCTCGTTTTTGCTCGTCATGGCGAATGTGATGATCGTCATCACGCTGAAGCGCCTCCGGGTGGAATTCGGCCGCCATAAAATGCGGCCGCATTACGATTTCAGCCTCACCGTTGCGCTCATCGCGGTGGTGTTCAGCTACGGCGTGCGGGAGGTTTTCGCCCCGGCGAGGAACACGGAACCGGTCAGCGTGGCCATCGTTCAGGGCAACGTCCCGCTCTCGGTCAAACGCGATCCGGTGCACGAGGAAAACATCCTGCAACAACACATCCGTCTGACCGAGACAGCCATGGCAACCAAGCCGGACCTCATTCTCTGGCCCGAGGCGGCCACGCCGCGGCCGCTTTTTAATGACCAGCGCAATTGGGATGTCGTGCGCGGGCTGGCCGAAAAGCACGAAGGGGATTTTCTGCTCGGCACTGTGAATTTGACGGACAACGGAGATTTCAACTCCATCGTCCTGCTGACCGACAAGGGCGCGACGGCGCAGATTTACAACAAGATCCACCTGGTTCCCTTCGGCGAATACCTGCCGCTGCGCGAGTGGATCACCTATCCGGAATGGGTCACGGTGCAGATTCCCGACGACTTCGATTTCGGTCGCGAACCGACCGTTTTGGAAATGGCCCGCAAGCCGGTCAAGATCGCACCATTGGTCTGCTTCGAAGACACGCTGGGTGACCTCGCGCGGCAATTCGTTCTGCGCGGGGCGCAGCTTTTTGTCAACGTGACGAACGACGGCTGGTTTCTGCACAGCGCGGGTGCGCAGCAACACCTCAGCAACGCCATTTTCCGCTGCGTGGAAACCAAGATTCCCATGGTTCGTGCGGCCAACACCGGCGTCAGCGGCATCATCGACGGCCACGGCCGCATCCGCCAGCAGTTGCTGGGTGAGGACGGCACGTCGTTCATCGAGGGGGTGCTTTTTGCCCAGGTGGACGTGCCGAAGTCCCCGGGGAAAACGTTCTATACGATGAATGGCGAGGTGTTCTCGCTGGCCTGTCTTGTCCTCGCGGTCCTGGCCTGCGGATGGGCCTGGTTGCGCCGGGAATCATAATCCTCTTGTCCGCGGCGCGCGGACAGGAAATCCTGCCGCCTGTGAAAGCCATTGTCACCGTAATGCCCAAACCCTCCGTGCTCGACCCCCAGGGCGCAGCCACGGCCGAAGCCATGAAGCACCTCGGCCTCGAAAACGTCGGCCACGTCCGCGTCGGCAAATCCATCGAAATCGAACTTCCCGCCGGCGCCGACGAAGCCAAACTCCACGAAATCGCCCGCGACCTCCTGTCGAATCCCGTCATTGAGGATTACAAACTGGAGATTCAAAACTGATTAACCACAGAGGACGCAGAGGGCACCGAGACAAAACCAAAAGCATTTTGAATTTCTCTGTGTCCTCCGTGTCCTCTGTGGTGAAAATGCCTTTATGAAATTCGCCGTCATCCGCTTCCCCGGGTCCAATTGCGACCAGGACTGCATTCACGTCCTCAACACCCTTCCCGGGGCCTCCGCCGATTACGTCTGGCACAAGGATTCCTCGCTGGCCGGTTTCGATGCGGTGGTCGTGCCGGGGGGATTTTCCTATGGGGACTACTTGCGCTGCGGGGCCATCGCCCGCTTCTCGCCCATCATGCGGGCGGTGAAGGAATTTGCCGCCGCGGGCGGGATCGTGATCGGCATTTGCAATGGCTTTCAAATTCTCTGCGAATCCGGTCTGCTGCCCGGTGCGCTGGTGCGCAACCGCGGGCTCCATTTTGTCTGTCAGCACGTCACCGTGCGGGTCGAGCACCACGACACCGCGTTCACCAACGCCACCCGCACCGGCACGCTCCTGAACATCCCCATCGCTCATGGTGAAGGCTGCTATTTCGCCGACGACGAAACGCTCGAGCGCCTGGAAAACAACCACCAGGTCCTCCTCCGCTACACAGACGACCTCGGCCAGATCACCGAGGCCGCCAATCCCAACGGTTCGCGGCAAAACATCGCCGGCATCCGCAACGAAGCGGGCAATGTTTTCGGGTTAATGCCCCACCCCGAGCGCGCCTGCGACCCGCTCCTCGGCAGCATCGACGGCAAAGTCATTTTCCAAAGCATCCTCGACTGGCCGGCTTTATCCCTGCGCAAAACCGCTTAGAAAATGTTAACCACGGAGAACACAGAGGGCACAGAGATTGCAAACAGGGAAATCACGGATGCCATCATCGCTTCCGCGATCACTGTTCATAAAAGTCTCGGGCCTGGTTTGCTCGAATCCGTCTATGAAAAGTGCCTCTCGTTCGAGTTGTTCGAGCGCGGCTATGATGGCACCGCTCAACAGGAGGTTCCCCTCATTTACCGCAACCTTCGCTTTGAATCAGGCTTCCGCGCCGACCTCATTGTCGCCAACAAAGTCCTCGTCGAACTCAAGGCTGTCGATCAGGTGCTCCCCATCCATCATGCGCAGGTTCTCACTTATCTCAAACATCTCAAACTCACCGGTCTAAAGACCGCCCTTCTCATCAACTTCAACGTCCTGCTGCTCAAAGAAGGCCTCAAACGTATTTCCCTATAACTCTCCGTGTCCTCTGTGCCCTCTGTGGTTAATCATCCCATGCCCGATCCCGCCATCACTCCCGATCTCATCGCCAAACACGGCCTCACGCCGGAGGAATACACGCGCATCCAGTCCATTCTCGGCCGCAACCCGAACTTCACCGAGCTCGGTGTCTTTTCGGTCATGTGGAGCGAGCATTGTTCGTACAAAAATTCCCGCCTCGAACTCAAAAAATTCCCCACCACCGGCGAGAAGGTTCTCGTAAAAGCCGGGGAGGAAAATGCCGGCGTGATCGACATCGGCGACGGCTGGGCCGTGGCCTTCAAAATGGAGAGCCACAACCACCCCAGCGCCGTCGAACCCTTTCAAGGCGCGGCCACCGGCGTGGGCGGCATCATTCGCGACATCTTTACCATGGGAGCACGGCCCGTGTTCAGTCTGAACTCCCTGCGTTTCGGAAACATCGAGGGCGCTTCCGCCCAGGCCAAAACGAATCGCAGGCTCTTCGCCGGCGTCGTCAGTGGCATCTCCCATTACGGCAACTGCATCGGCATTCCCACTATCGGCGGTGAGGTCTATTTCGACGACTCGTACAACGGCAACCCGCTGGTCAATGTCTTCTGCCTTGGCATCCTGCGCCACGAACAAATCGCCCGCGGCGGCGCGGTCGGCGTGGGAAATCCGGTTTTTTACGTCGGCGCCGAGACCGGCCGCGACGGGCTGGCCGGAGCGGCCTTTGCCTCCCGCGACCTGACCGAGGAATCCAAGGAAGACCGCCCCGCCGTTCAGGTCGGTGATCCCTTCCGCGAAAAGCTTCTCCTCGAAGCCTGTCTCGAATTGCTGGCCAGCGGATGCGTGGCCGGCATTCAAGACATGGGCGCGGCCGGACTCACCTGCTCGACCTGCGAAACCGCCAGCCGCGGCGGCACCGGAGTCGAGATTGACCTCGCCCTTGTGCCCAAGCGCGAGACCGGCATGACCCCCTACGAAACGCTCCT
>JBMOHI010000288.1:0-3655 GCA_049317925.1 Terrimicrobiaceae bacterium | reverse complement strand
TGCCCTACTTTCGCTGGGATAAATCCGTGCTTGAGACAGGCGTGCGCAGCGAGACGGCCTTCAATCTGCCGCCCGGACCGAACAATCCGGTCGGCATCGTCTGGATGGCCATCAACCGGCCCAGCGTGGGCATGCACGGAACGCCCACCCCGGACCAAATCGGCCGCAACGAAAGCCACGGCTGCATCCGCTTGGCCAACTGGGACGCGTTTATCCTAAGCCAGCTGGTGGAAAAAGGGACACCAGTGGAAGTGCAGTGACCCTATCCGACCGCCGCAACGCTCCGGTCGGGGATCACAAACGAAAATTCACTGCCGCCGCCAGGGACATCGCGCACGCTGATCGAACCGCCGTGGGCTTCGACTGCGAGGGTGCAAAAGCGCAGTCCGAGCCCGAAGGACGGGTCGCCGCTGCGGGCCGAGCCTTGTTGATGTTTCTCGAAAATCAGGGCTTTTTCCTCATCGGGCACCCCCGGGCCATTGTCGGACACGCTGAACCGGCAGCCACCGCCGGACCCGGCCGGATTTTTTTCCGCCAGCAGAACGATCCCGCTGCCGCGGGGGCAGAATTTCACTGCGTTGGTAATCAGATTCAGCAGCACACGGGAAAGCAACGTCTGGTCGGCAAAGAGGAGCACGTCTTCGGTGGGATAGACCACGGACAAGTGGTGCCGGGCTTCGTCCGCGAGGGGTTTGGACAGTTGAAAGACATGCCGCAAAAGAGCCGAGACGTGAAAGGACTCCCGGTTGAGGGCGTGTTCCCCGGATTGGAGGCGGTTCACATCCAGCATGCTGTTGAGCATGTCGAGCAACTCCTCGCCGCCCTTTTGCGCAATGCCGGACAACTCCTTCTGCTCGGCGGTCATTCCCCCCGCGGCCGCGAGCAAATCGAGGCTGGTGATCACGGCCCCGAGCGGCGTGCGCATGTCGTGAAAAAGCATGTGCAGCAT
The DNA here is from genome assembly GCA_049317925.1 of Terrimicrobiaceae bacterium. Classification (GTDB taxonomy): domain Bacteria; phylum Verrucomicrobiota; class Verrucomicrobiia; order Chthoniobacterales; family Terrimicrobiaceae; genus CAMASH01. Next base: position 2,706 of record JBMOHI010000288.1, on the reverse strand, counting down.
TTCGTCGCGCTGTTTTTCGGCCTGCTGCAAATCCCGCATGTTGCCGCGCAAGGCCGTCGTAACTGTGCGTAGACGGATCTCGGTGAGAACGGCCGCGGCGACACCTTCCAGGATGGCAAGATCCTGGGCGGTCCATTCCCGCGGCTGACTGCTGATGGCGCAGAGCGAGCCGAGGACGAAACCGTCATCCGTCACGATGGGCACGCCGAGATAGGCGATGACCCGCAAATCAGAAACGGCGGCATTTCCGCGCACCAGAGGATCGACGCGGGAATCGGTGATGCGGAGGGTTCTCCCACTCGTCACAACATGCTGGCAGAAGGAATGGCTCAGAGGCGTCTGCCGCAGCGAGCAATAAGGCTCCGGCAGGCCGGTCGCGCTCTTGAAAAACTGCCGCTTGGCATCCACCAGCGAAACGGTCGAGACCTCGCATTTCAAGGCCATGCTGACCAACTGCGTGAAGCGGTCAAAACTGGCCTCCGCCGGACTGTCGAGCAACCCGGTCTCAGCCAGGGCAGCCAACCGGTTGGCATCATCCAGCGCCTGCCCGTGCGAATCGCCCTGAAGCGTGGATATCATTACCAAACACTGATTCCACATGTCTTCGGCAAAGCAAAAAGTATTTGCCGCGCCCCCTCATGCCGGGAACTCACGGCCTCGATGCAGACTTGCGTTTCAAACAGATTGCGTAATCTTAGCTGCATGAAGCTTGCATTTACTCTTCTCGCAACCGCCGCATTTTCCCTGGTCCAAGCCGAAGATCAACTTCCCGTCGCGTCGCTCAGCACCGTTTTAACTGATGTGGCCAAGAATGTCGGCGGCGACAAAGTCGAGGTTGATGCCATCATCGCGCTGGATGTGGATCCCCATGACTTCACGCCGACGGCCAATGATGTGAAAACCATCAGCCGGGCCAAGGTCGTTCTTCTGAGCGGCAACGGCATGGAAGACACGTATCTCGGCAAGCTGGAGAAAAGCGTCGGGGCCGGGCCGGTTTTTGTTCCGGTCGGTAAATCGATCACGCCCCTCATGATCGAGGCGGAGGACCACGACCACGGACATTCTCATTCTCACGGCGACGCCCATCCCGGAGAAAAGATTCCCGATCCGCACTGGTGGCAGAGCATCAAAAACGTCGCGACCGCGACCGAAGTCGTGCGTGACGCATTCATCAGGGCCGATCCGGCCAACCGGACGGCGTATGAAGAGAATGCCAAACGCTATCTCGCGCGGCTGGCCGATCTCCAAAAGTGGGCCCGGCTCGAAATCGCCCGGCTGCCGCGCAGCAAACGCATCCTGGTGACGTCGCACGATGCCTTCGGCTACTTCGCCCGCGACTACGGCTTCACCGTTTACCCTATCGAGGGAATCAACACCGATGATCAGCCGTCCTCAAAAAAGGTCCGCACGATCATCGACGCCATCAAGGCCGGGGGCGTGAAATCCATCTTCCTCGAAAACATCCAGAATCCGAAAGTGCTGACCGAAATCACCCGCGAAACCGGGGCGAAAAACGGCGGCGAACTCTATGCCGACGGACTCGGCCTGGGGGCGGACACCTACGAGAAAATGATCCGGCACAATTACTCGACCATTGTTTCCGGCCTCGAGTAGCCCGTCTCTTCAGTGCGGATAAAGCGGGAGAAGCCAGGGAACGAGAAGAACGCTGACAATCAGGACAACGATCGAAAACGGCACACCCACCCGCACAAAATCGCTAAAGGAATAATTGCCCGGCGCAACCACCAGCGTATTCACCGGCGAGGAAATCGGGGTCATGAAGGCCGTGGACGCGGCCAGGGCGACGATCATCGCAAACGGATACGGCGAAGCATGCAAGTCGCCGGCAATCGCAAGGGCCACGGGTGCCATCAAAACGGCTGTTGCCGTGTTGGAAATAAAGAGTCCCAGGATTGCCGTGATCGCGAACAAGCAGGCCAGGATGCCATAATCGCCCGCCCCGGCCGTAATCGCCATGAGTCCATCCGCCGCCAACTCAACCCCACCGGTCTTCTGCAGGGCAATCGAGAAGGGCAACATTCCGACGATGAGAATGAGGCTCTTCAGATGAATCGAGCGATAGGCGCTGTCCAGGTCAATGCAGCGAAACGCCCCCAGGAGAAGGCAGGCGATCAGAGCCGCCTGGACGTTGGGAACGATGCCGCTGACCATGAGAGCGACCATGAGAAGCAGGCAGCCCAGCGCCGGAAGGGACTTGCCGGGAGCCGGCAGCACTTCGGATCGCTCCACGGGCAGGTTGAGAAGCACGAGGTCGTTCCGGTCGGATTGCAAACGGTCGATGGCGGTCCACGGACCAATCACCAACAACGTGTCACCGACCCGCAACCGTTCGGTCAGGTGTCCCTTCTCGATCGCGGTCTGACCACGCCGAAGACCAAGCACGGACAGGCGATACTGACTGCGAAAGCCGGATTCGATCACTGTCTTGCCCACGAGGAGGGAGTCCGCTGCGATCATGACCTCGGCCATTCCGATCTCCTGGGACCGATCACTGAAATACGCACCCGAGAGCGGAAGAACCTCCAGGGCATTGCGGGCACAAGCCGCTGCAATGTCCATTTTTGGTGAAAAGACATCCACGAGAAGAACGTCCTCCGCCTGCAACTCGGTTTTTCCAGTCGGGGAAAAAACTTCCGTGGCAAAGCGACCTTTTCGCTCAATACCGATCACGTTGATTCCCGAATC
>JBMOHI010000287.1:0-3658 GCA_049317925.1 Terrimicrobiaceae bacterium | reverse complement strand
CCATCGGCGATGCGGTGGAGTTTGATGAGCGGGGTGGCGCCGACGGAGGCGACAACATTTTCGTAGTAGGCCATAGTTATCGGTAGTGAGGTTAGCTTTTGGCGGGAGCGGCGGAAGGCTGGTAGATCTGATCAAAAACCCCGCCGTCCGTGAAATGCTCCTTCTGAGCCTGTCTCCAGCCGCCAAAGACATCGTCGATCGTAATAAGTTCCAACGGCGGGAACTTCGCGGAAAACTTCGCGGCGATTTCCTGGTTGCTCGGACGGTAGAAATGTTTCGCGGCGATTTCCTGGCCGATGTCGCTGTAGAGATAGTTCAGATACTCGGTGGCTACTTCCTTGGTGCCGTGTTTTTCGGCATTCTTATCCACCACCGTGACAGGCGGTTCGGCCAGGATGCTCAACGACGGGGTGATGATTTCAAACTGGTCCGGCTTTTCCTTGGCCGTGAGATACGCTTCGTTTTCCCAGGCCACGAGCACATCGCCCAAGCCGCGCTCGCTGAAGGTGATGGTCGAACCCCGCGCCCCGGAATCCAACACCGGCACGCGTTTGAACAGATCGGCGACAAATTGTCTGGCCTTCGCCTGATCACCGCCGGACTTCTTCAGAGCATGGGCCCACGCTGCAAGGTAGTTCCAGCGCGCTCCGCCCGAGGTCTTGGGATTGGGGGTGATGACTTCAACATTCGGCTTGATCAGGTCATCCCAATCCTTGATCCCCTTGGGATTCCCCTTGCGCACGAGAAACACGATGGTGGAGGTGTAGGGTGAACTGTTGTGCGGCAGCCGCTTCTGCCAGTCGGCCGGAACCAATTGCCCCCGGTCCGCCAGCTCGTCGATATCATAGGCCAGCGCCAGCGTGGCAACGTCAGCATCCAGTCCGTCGATGATGGATCGGGCCTGCTTGCCGGAACCACCGTGCGATTGATCCACCTTCACGGTGTCACCCGTTTTGTCTTTCCAATACTTGGCGAAAGCCTGGTTGTAGTCCGCGTAAAGCTCGCGGGTGGGATCGTAGGAAACGTTCAGAAGGGTAATGTCCTTGGCGAACACCGCGCCGGCAGACAGGACGAATAGGACTGAGGTCAGAAATTTCATAAAACGACTAATTTAGTCGTTTAACAAAATCCGTCAACCCGAAATAGGGAATTCCTGAGGTCAAATGCCCTCGCCGTGCAAACCCTGGATCTCGTTGGTGGCCACAGGGGCACCGCGCATCACATCGGCCAGGGAGGCGGAGTCCATCAACCGGGCCACGACGTTGCGGGCCTCGAGCATGACCCGCCGGAACCGGCAAACCGGTTCCTGCGAGCAGCGCTTGTAATCGGTCACCGACACACAGGCAATGGGGGCCAAATAGCCATCAAAATGGCGGACGACTTCGCCCATGGTGATGCGGGCGGGATTTTTGGCCAAGAGATAGCCGCCGCGTTTTCCCGCCATGCTTTCGACCCAGCCGCGGGCCTTAAGATCGAGCATGATGTGTTCCAGAAAGCGCTTGGGAATATCATTGCGGCGGGCCAGTTCGTTGATGGGAATCGGTTTGCCACCGTGGTGTTCGACGAGGGTGAACAACGCGCGAAGCGCGTAGTCCGTGCGCATGGATAACTGCATGAAGAAACACGATACCTGAAATCGTGATTCCCGTAAAGGCAGCTTCTCGGCCCAGAACCACGCCAATTTCTTCCAACCCCGCCTTGCACTTCGCGGAGAGTTGCGGCACTTTCACCGCTCGCTTATGAAATCAGCCCGTCTTTTCCTGAATGCCGCCCTCGCGGCCCTGGCTCTTACACTCGGTGCCTGCGCCACCACGACGACCACCACCAAGCGCACAGCCTTCGACTTCGATCCGCCGGTGCAACAGCCGACGAACCCCGCTGCGGTCAAATTGAAACTGAGCACGGGAGCCCAGCGTCTCTATGTGGTCGAGGGCGACAAGGTTCTTCTGGCCACGCCGGTCACGGTCGGGGCGCCTTCCTCCCCCACGCCGCACGGGAATTTCACCATTTACTCCAAACAAGCCAACCGCCGCCGCGTGAGCAGCCCGGGCGCCGGTTATCCGATGACGTACTGGATGGAGTTCAAATCCGCCTACGGATTGCATTGGGGCTTCGTCAAACCGCGGCCCACCACCCATGGCTGCGTGCGCATGCCCATCGATTCCGCCCGCAAAGTCTTCGCCCTCGTCCGCACCGGCACTCCGATCAATATCTCCACCAGCCAGCCCTGGGACGCCACCATCGGCAAATCCCTTCCCGTCCTCGACGACAGCAGCCTGCAGGATCCCCCGATGTCCTACATGTTGAGCCCGAAAGTCTTCTCGGACGCCCAGCAAGGCGCGCTCTGGAAGTACAATTGATCCGAGCTGTCGCCGCGATCCGGTCCCGCAGGAAACTGTCGGCTTGCCAGTTGTGGCAACTTGCCACAAGTTTCTTTTGTGAGCCAATCAATCCGCTTGAACGACAGCCTCATCAAAGAGGCAAAGAAAAGCGCCAGGCTTTTCGATCGTTCGCCGCCCCAACAGATTGAACACTGGGCCCGGCTCGGGCGGGTAATGGAGGCCGCTCTTTCTTATCCGGTGCGGGAGAAAGCCGCCCGGATCGCCACCCGTTCCGACCTCGATGCGGCTCTGGCCGCAGTCGAATCGCCGGAAGGAAAAGCGCGGGCCCGGGCAGTCATCACCCGCACATCCGGTCGAAAAGTTGGCCGGGTCTGATGGCCCCCTTGCTTGTGATGCTGGCCGGACCGAATGGTGCCGGAAAATCCACCTTCCACGCCAGCCACCTCTCCCATCTGCATCTGCCCTTTCTCAATGCCGACGCACTCTCCTTGCGGCTGCAAATAGGCCCCTATGAAGCCGCGGATGAGATTGCCCGGATCCGGGAACGCATGGTCCTCGAAAGACAAAGTTTCATCACCGAGAGCGTTTTCTCCGATCCGGTGGGAGACAAGGTGGATTTTCTCGCTTCCGCGTCCCGGCAGGGCTTCGACGTGGAGCTAATCTACATCGGACTCGAAGACGCCGGACTGTCTGCCGACCGCGTCGCAGCGAGAGTCGCCGCGGGCGGCCACGACGTGCCGCTGGAAAAAATCAAGAGTCGCTATGCCCGAACCCTGGCAAATCTGGAACGCGCCATCGCCCGGTTGCCCAGAGTCAGGCTCTATGACAACAGTTCATGGAAGGATCCTTTCCGCTTCCTCGGCGAGTTCCGCTCGGGCTCCCTGGTCCGCAAGGGCACCTCAATCCCCGCGTGGGCACGCCCTTTCCTTAAGCGATCCGGATTTACAGGACCTTGAAAATCTTCCTCCGTTCCACCCAGCCACCGGCGTGCACTTTCCGGGAGGATGCGATGATGCTGCACTAAAAAGGTTAACCCGGGATTGAGCCGACCATTGCCGCGATCCGATGGTGGTTTCTTTTCCTGCCGCCGTCTGATACCATGACCGCATGAAGAAGTCCCCCTTCCTGGTTCCGCCGGGTAAAAAGATCAAACTGTCGCAATTCGACCCCGGATTTCACGGCGACTTCAAGGACAAGGACGCCGCGCAGGAGCGTTTGCAGAAGGACATCGCGCGCATGAGCGAGTTGCAGGACGTCTTCTACGCGTCCGACTCGCATTCCCTGCTCATCATCTTCCAGGCCCTCGACGCGGCGGG